>CAZDMM010000599.1:0-1374 GCA_964505845.1 uncultured Caldilineaceae bacterium | reverse complement strand
GCAGGTTTTTGCCGGGACGCGCGGGCTGGACCTGGAGCAGACCGCCGCCCGCTTTACCGGCGATGTGGCCCGGCTGGGCGTGTCGCTGGAGATGCTGGGGCGCACCTTCAACGGCTCCGGCGAGCCGCTTGACGGCGGCCCGCCCATCATCCCGGAAGTGCGGCTTGACATCAACGGCCAGCCCATCAACCCCTGGGCCAGGGATCATCCCTCGGAATTCATCCAGACCGGCATCTCGGCTATTGACGGGCTGAACACCCTGGTGCGCGGCCAAAAGCTGCCCATTTTTTCCGGTTTTGGCCTGCCGGGCGGCGAGCTGGCCGCCCAAATTGCCGCCCAGGCCGAGGTATGTGGTTCGTCAGACTCGTCGCTGCCGGGCGGCGAGGAGTTTGCCGTGGTCTTTGCGGCCATCGGTATTCCCTATCACGAGGCGGCGGTCTTTCGACGCAGCTTTGAGGCCAGCAACGCTCTGAATCGAACGGTGCTGTTCCTGAACCTGGCCGACGACCCCACCATCGAGCGCATCATCACGCCCCGCGTGGCCCTGACCGCCGCTGAGTACCTGGCCTTTCAGCATGACCGGCACGTGCTGGTCATCATCACCGATATGACCAACTACGCCGAGGCCCTGCGCGAGGTTTCGGCGGCGCGAGAAGAAGTGCCCGGCCGGCGCGGCTACCCCGGCTACCTTTACACCGACCTGGCTTCCATTTACGAGCGGGCCGGTCGTCTCAAGGGTAAGGCTGGCTCAATTACCCAGCTTATCATCCTGACCATGCCCGACGACGACATCACCCACCCCATCCCCGATTTGACCGGCTACATTACCGAGGGGCAGATTGTCCTCTCCCGCGACCTGCATCGCAAGGGCGTTTATCCGCCCATTGACGTGCTGCCCTGCCTGTCGCGGCTGATGAACGCCGGCATCGGCCCCGGTAAAACGCGGGCCGATCATCGCCAGGTGGCGGATCAGCTTTATGCTTTTTACGCCGAGGGCTGCGACCTGCGGCGGCTGGTCGCCATTGTGGGCGAGGCGGCCCTGGCCGAGGAGGATCGGCTGCGCCTGGCCTTTACCGAGCGCTTTGAGCAGGAGTTTATCCAGCAAGGCCAGACCAACCGCACCATCGAGGAAACGCTGGCCAAAGCCTGGGAACTGCTGGCCCTGCTGCCGGCCCGTGAGTTAAAGCGCATCAAGCTGGAGTTTATTGAAGGGTATTATCCCGGTAGAGAGTAGGGTAGTAGCCAGTAGTCAGTAGTCAGAAAAGGAGTCTGACTACTGAATTCTGACTACTGAATTCTGACTATGGAACAAATCCGCGCCACCCGCGCCGAACTGCTAGCCAAGAAAAAACAGATTGGCCTGGCTCGCCAGGG
>CAZDMM010000598.1:0-5057 GCA_964505845.1 uncultured Caldilineaceae bacterium | reverse complement strand
CGCCCTCGCAATGACATTTCCAACTTGTGCCAATGCTCCGCGTTGGCACGGGCTGTGGACGTTGAGCGTCCTATCTTTGGCTCCAACGCAGAGCATTGGAGCCAGTTTGCAAGATGGCTGGTATAACAAGAGCGGAATCATAGCACAAGTCCAAAGGCGAAGCAAGTAAGTTTTTGAATCGAGACTCTATAGTTTTTCCAAAATTAGACTTGGCAAAGAATGGCGAGTGGCGAATCAGAATCATTATTCGCCATTCGCCATTCGCAAATTCAAAATTCGTCAGGTTTTTGACACTCTGAGCCAGACACCTATAATCCTCAGCTATGCTACAAGCCTGGTCGGTTTTTAGAGATGCTGTCCGTTTGACCTTCCAGCGCATTGGCCTGCTGTTAACCCTGAATATTTTGTGGTGGCTGTTGAGCCTGTTGTTGCTCACGTGGCCGCCGGCTACCGCCGCTCTTTATCATGTCAGTCGTCGCCTCACTAACATTGAGGTTTCAGAGCAGACCACCTGGCGCGATTTTTTTGAGGGCATGCGGCAGTACTGGCTCCAAAGCTGGCTGCTGGCCCTGGCAGACCTGGCCCTGGGCGGAGTCATCAGCTTTGGCTTTTGGTTCTATTTCAACTTAGAGCACTCGCTGCTGCGCTGGGTGGCGTTACCTATCTTTTACATTATTTTATTATGGTTGGGCATGCAGCTTTACCTTTTTCCTTTGCTGATTGCCCAAAGCGACAAGCGCCTCTGGCTGGTCTTTCGCAACGCCTTGATCCTGGCCGTGAGGAATATCGGGCTGACCGGGTGGCTGGGACTGCTCCTGCTGGCGGTCATTATGGTGTCATCGGTGTTGACCGGCCCGGTGTTGTTGATTCTCATCTCGTTTCTGGCTGTGGCCCAAACCCTGGCTCTGCAAGAAATTTTGGCAGCGCAGCGAAAGGTGAGATTGGAGATTGGAGATTCAGACCAGTAATCTCCAATCTCATTAAGTTAGCGTAGTTTAGCCCCTTGTGGGCGGGCACGAGGCCCTATGCTACGCTCTTAACTTAATGACGTTGAGTAATCTCCAATCTCCAATCTCCCAAATTACGCAGAGGTCAAAAGATAATGAATACTCACACCCTCATCACCCAGGCTCTAACCCCTTATCCGGGCCTGTTTGAGCGGCTGGAGCGGCTGATTACCCCGGAGCGAGCCTTTGCCTGCTTCAAGCTCATCGCCGATACCTACGCCCCCACCCTGACGGTGCGCTACACGCGCGGCCCGGTCATCAAGGCCCTGCTCGACGAGGCCAGGAACCAGGGCTGGTGCGGCTCCAATATGGTCTTTCACCGCAATTACCTCGCCAGCGGCAACGTGGCTCTGGAATTTGGCCGGCAGCCTCGCAAGCCGGTGTGGGCGATGGCCCACCTGGACATCATCAGCTTTCTGACCGGCCCGCGCCAGGGGAATCGCTATAAGGTGACGCCCTTTTGCGAGCCGCGCCAATCCAACGGCGTGCGCGAGGCCCTGGCCCTGGCCTTTTCCCAAGAAACGGGTGGGTTGGTCGAGATTGCCCGCGGGCGGCTCATCTCCGAAGACAACGGCAAAAGCAACTTTTTTGAGACCGAGACCGAAGACCTGCCCCCGGCTACCCGCGTGGTCTATGCCAGCCAGGCCGAGTGGGAGCGCGCCAGCGGCATGGTCTACGGCACGGTGGACGACGCTTTTGGCTGCGCCGCCCTGGTGATGGCGGCCATGGCCCTGTCCCACTACGCCGCCGAGGCGCTAATCCTGCTGACCGATGAAGAAGAAGGAGTGGTCGCACCGGGCAACCGGGCCTTTGCGCGGGCCAGCACCCGGCTGCTCCACCGCGTCGCGCCGGAACACCTGCCCGACTTCATCACCATCACCGACCTGCACGAGGATGTTTCGGAGTTGTTTGCCGGTAATTTCAATGGTGCTCGCTTTGGGCAAGGGGCGCTTTTTGCCCCCTTTGCCAGCGGGGCCAAAGGCGGGGTGACGCCGCCCCACCTGTTGAGCTTTCAGCGGGAGTTGGCTCGCTACCTGGGTGAGCGCAACATCTCGCTCCGGGAGAACCCCGGCTATGTTAGCCGCAGCGACTGCGTCTCGGCCATGCTGGCCACCCCCAACGTGGCCCTGGTCGGCTTTCCGGGGGCCTATTCCCACTTTGCCGATACCCCCCGCGCCCACATCGGCGATTTGGTCAACCTGGCCAAGGTCATGGCCGTCTACCTTTTGGTAGCGCAGCATCCGGCCTGGCAAGAGCGATATTTATTGTAAAGAGTAATTGGTAAATCGTAATTGGTAATTGGTAATTGGTTATTGGCAAATTACCAATTACCAATCACTAATCACCATTCACCCAAAAAGGAGATTCACCTTGTTTACCACCATCAAAGTTCCCACCGAACGCCGTCAAGAATTACGCCTGGTGACGGAGGCAGTGCAGCAGGCCGTTGCCGCAAGTGGAGTGCAGGAAGGCATTTGCCTGATCTTCTGCCCTCACACCACCGCCGGCGTCACGATCAATTCTTACCTTGACCCGGCCACCGCCGCCGATTTGCAGGCCGAGATTGACCGGTTAGTACCCACCCGGCTCGATTTTACCCACATCTTCGACACCCCCTCCGACGCCGCCGGCCACATCAAAGCCAGCCTGATCGGCAGCCATTTGATGCTGATTGTGCATGAGGGCAAAGCCGTGCTGGGCGGCTCCCAGGGCATCTTCTTTTGGGAGTACGACGGTCCCCGGGCCCGGCAGTTGCAGTTAAAGATTATCGCCGGGTAGAAATAAGGAGATTGGAGATTAGAGATTGGTATGTAGGTCACGCTAAAGTCATCCCTGGTAATTACTAATTACCAATCTCCAATCTCCCTTTACTATAGCATGTCTCAAATCTTCCCCATCCGACGCCGCTTTCAACTCTACTACACCCTGGAGTATGCCGGGGTAGGCATCTTCTTTCCCTACCTGGCCCTGTACTTTAAGCAGATTGGCCTTTCTGGGGCGCAGAGCGGAATTTTATTGGGTTTGATCCCGCTGGTCGGCTTTTTGGTGCAGCCCTTGTGGGGCCTGGCCAGCGATATTTACGGTATCCGGCGCTCGGCGCTGGCCCTGGGCTGGCTGGGCGTGGCGCTGACCACCGCCGGCATGGGGCTGGGCCACCAATTCCACTGGCTGTTGGTGACGGTGGCGCTGATGGCCGTCATGCGCGGGCCAACCTCCCCCATCGGCACGGCCCTGGTCCTGGATTACCTGGAACGGGAGCAGCGCCAGGAAGAGTTCGGGGCCATTCGCTTGTGGGGGTCGCTCAGTTTTTGTGTCACCTCTCTGCTGGCCGGCGCCCTACTCATCGAACAGGCGATCGAGTCCATCGTCTATCTTTACAGCGGGTTGACGCTCCTGTTAGGCTTGCTGACGCTGACTCTGCCCGACAGCGCCGCCGCCCAAAAAGTCAATTGGGGGGATGGCCTGACCCTGCTCAAACGAGAGTCGCTGCTGGCGACGCTGTTGCTGGGCATTCTGTTTATCGGGGTGACGCTGGGCATTGCCAACCAATACCTGGCCGTTTATCTTAAAGACATTCACGCCCCCGGCTGGCTGATTGGCCTGTCTATGACCATTTCGGCCCTGCCGGAAGTGCCGCTGATGGCAATTGTGCCCAAAATGATTGGTCGCTGGGGGGTGCGGCTGGCCTTCCTGGTCGGGCTGGGCGTGCTGCCGCTGCGCTGGCTGCTCTACGCCCTCATCACCGAGCCGCTGCTGACCCTGCCAACCCACATTTTGCATGGCATCGGCATCACCGCCCTGCTGGTGATTGGGGTGATTTACATAGACCGCCTGCTGGCCCGTCACTGGCGGGTCACCGGCCAGGCGCTCTACTCGGCTACCCTGTTTGGCATCGGCCCCAGCATCGGCCTTTTTGCGGCCGGGCTGCTATACGAGCGCGGCGGGATTAGCCCGGTCTGGATTTTTTCGATGCTGGCCGGTTTGGTCGGTTTAGCCATCGTGGCCTGGGCCACCCGCACGCCGGTATCGCGCCAGGCGGTCGAAAGAGGCGCGCCTTAATACCTGCAATGACACTTTGAAGTAAAGGCTAAATAATCAACGCAAAGACGCAAAGAGAAAAATATTTAAAACTTTGCGTCTCTGCGCCTTAGCGTTAAAAAAGTTTTATCTCGAAGTTTCATTGTCAGCCTAAATTTAAGGAGGAAGCATGACCCCCGATTACGTAACTTTTTCCAACATCATCATTGACGACATCGTACTGTGGGATGGGCGCACTTTTATGGGCACCCTGGGTGGTTCCGGTACTCACGCCGTCGTCGGCATGCGGGTGTGGTCCGACCGGGTGGGCCTGGTGGCTACCGTCGGCCCTGATTTTGAGGCCGCCCAGCGTGTCCAACTTGAAAAATTGGGCATTGACCTGCGCAGCGTGGTCACACGCCAGGGCTATCAAACCGCCCGCGCCTGGCAAATTTTTGAGCCGGACGAGCGCCGCATCGAAATCATGCGCACCGACATCGCCGATTTCTTTAAATTTACCCCCTATTTTGAGGACATGCCGCCCGATTACCAACAGGTGCGCGGCTTTCACCTGCAATGGGGCCAAAGTTTTGAGGAATTGTTGGATTTGATTCAACGGCTAAAGGCTGCCAATCCCCAGGTGTGTTTGGTGTGGGAACCATCACCCGATCACATGGATGGCCCCCCGGAGATGTACCGGCAAATCCTGCAGCAAATTGACCTCTTCTCGCCCGATTTGGAGCAGGCGCAGCATATCTCCCATCATACTGATGTGGAAGAAGCCGCCGACGCCTTTTTAAAGTGGGGCGTCCCCCGCGTGGCGATTCGCATGGGAGCCAAAGGTTCCCTGGTGCGCACGGCCGGCGGCCAAAGCTGGATCATTCCAGCCGTGCCTCCGGCGGCGCTGGTGGATGTGACCGGGGCGGGCAATGCCTACTGCGGTGGTTTTTTGGTGGGACTCGGCCAGGGGTTGGATACCCTGGAAGCGGCCCTGCGAGCCGCCGTCAGCGCCAGCTTTGCCATTGAGCAGTT
>CAZDMM010000597.1:0-5063 GCA_964505845.1 uncultured Caldilineaceae bacterium | reverse complement strand
TCCATAATAATATTCAGGGTAAGGCAGATTGGGTATTGTACGAGATAACTGCTTCGAATTGCCGTAAAGCTTTTGTTATTATTGAAGTAAAAGAACCTAATATCGTTTTGGATAGTGCTGTTAAAAATCAAGCCCGTTCCTATGCAATCGGCTTGAATGCCCCCATTTATGTAATTACTAATGGAAAAAATTTGCAAATTTTTCGCCGAGGTATTCAGGAAGATGCACGTATTGTAAATTGTACAGTATCGAACTTGGCGGAAGAATGGGATGTTATTGACCAAACAATAGGTGTAAAAGCCAGAAAGATAATGGATAACCAACTAACTACAGGTTAGCAAAACTAACGGGGGCAGAGGGTAGGCTACCCATATACACAATCTCGAGTATGAGGATTCCAAAATCACGTGGACACGTGATTCAGACAAAAAAGATTTCCTTTAGCCAATGACCAACCCCCACAAAACTTTACATCAAGAACTTTTGTTCCTAGAACTGGAAGACCTGCGCGTGCAGGCCAAACGAGAGCGCGATTATCAGCAGTGGCTGCGACAGGCTGGCTGGCGAGAATAAGGGCAGGTCTGGCAAGCTATGAATAGGACTCAACCCCAATTTGTGCTGCTGAAAAAAAGCGCAACCCCAGAAGAATTTACCGATACTGTAATCAAATTAGATGACACCTCAGGCTCCAGCCGGATTCGCTGCCCGTTGTGCGGCTGGCAGCCAACCGCCTCCAGCCGGTGGGTATGCGCCGGCAGGGGGGGGCCGCCGGAGTATTTTTCGCAGGGCTGCGGCACGGTTTGGAATACCTTTACCACCAGGGGCTTGTGTCCCGGCTGCGAGCATCAGTGGCGCTGGACAGCCTGTTTGCGCTGCGGCAGGTGGTCGTTGCATGAGGATTGGTACGTCACAGAAGTTGATTAATCTGGCGGTGGTGTTCATTATGAAGCGTAGTGCGTGGTGCGTGGTGCGTATTATAATAAACGCACGCACCACGTTTCTGGTCGAAATGGCAAAGGAAAACCTTAATTCCCTCCTACCCCACTGACCTCCAAATGCACCCGCCCAATCTCCTCCAACATCACCGGCGGGTCAGTCGCCGGCGTCCAAAAGAAGCGGGCGCTTTGGAAATCCTGGGTCAGGCGTCCCTCGCTCAAAAACGGCTCGCTGATGGGCAGACCAAAGCGCACCGAGCCGCCGTGCGCCTCAAAGTAGGTCAGAAAATCGCCGCTGAGGGTGTGCCCGGTTTCGGAGAAGTAGCGCCGCTGCGGATCGTCGGCGGGCGGGATGAGCGCCGCTGGAATCGGCGGGCGGCGGCGCTGCAGCAAGTCACCCAGCCAACCTACGGTGATGCGATAGGCCGGCTCATTTTCCGGGTGACGCTCCAGGCGGCCTTTCTCAAAATATTGCACCGTCCAGCCCTCCACGATCATTTCCCCGGTCAGCGGATAACCCAGGCTCTCAAGCCCGCCGTATTTGTTAAAAAAAAGCCAAAAGTCGCCGCGCACGCTCTGGCCGGTCTCGGCAAAAAAGTGGGACTCATTTTCGTCCGCCAGGGGCGCCGGCTGTCCTTGCTGGCAGGCTGTCAGAATGATTAAAATATGGAGAAGTAGTAGAGCTAAAATTTTCGTTCCATGAGTATCAAAGCTGCACTTTGGCCGACAAAGCATAGCTTTGTCACTCCAGAATTTGAAATCACGGAGAACGACGAACAAAGGAATCTTGAGGATACGCATGGGCGGCGGTCTGCGGTCCCCGGTCTGCGGTCGCCGCAGGCATAGTCTACCAAAAGTAATTACAATGCGCAATGTGACAGAGTTTGGAGAAAATGTTATAATTGCCCATTATGGCGGTAGTAGCGCGTCCCAGAACCCGGCGTTTTGTAGGCTTGCGCCCCATGGAGCCACTGCAAGATTTGCGGGGCGTGGCCGATTTGATTGAGAAGGCCTTTGCTCATGATTTAGATCGCTCCGGGCAAAATGCCCTGCGTGAGCTGCGTTGGCTCAGTTATCTAAAGCCGATTCTGTGGTGGATGGTCATGTTTGGCTCGGAGCACGATGATTTTCTCTCGGGCTTTGTATGGGAAGAAGACGGCAAAGTTGTCGGTAATATCACGGTCAATCGCATCTCCCCCGGCTCACGGCGCTGGCTAATTAGCAATGTGGCGGTGGACCAGGGCTATCGTGGCCGGGGCATAGCCAAAGGGCTGATGTATGCCGCCCTGGAACTGGTCAAAGAGTACCACGGCCTCTCGGTTTCGCTGCAAGTGCGGGCCGATAACGAGCCGGCCAGGCGGCTGTACGAGTCCTTAAATTTTGAAGAAATCTCCGGGACCAGCTATTTGCGGCTCAAAACTTTGCCGCTCTTGAAGCTGCCACAGTTTCCCCCTCTGCCTGCTGAAATCAAACTCCGCCCGCATCATTTTGACTCCGCCGACGCTCGCCAGGCCTACCAGTTGGCCGGCGCGGCTACCCCGCCAGAAGTGCAAAAAGAATGGCCGCTGCGTCAGAGCCGGTTCCGGCTGGATGGCCAGGAACAGTTTTTTAGTAATTTTTTTCATAAATTGGTCGGCGGAGGTTCGGCTCAATATTGGGTGGTTGAAAATGGTCAGAGTTTTGTGGCCACGCTCAATGTTCAACCGGGAGTGTTGGGCAGCCCACACCGGATCGAACTCACCGTTCACCCAGACTGGCGCGGCTATCTGGAAAAGCCGCTCATTGGGCGGGCCTTGCAGTACCTGCAGCGCTGGCGCAACTGCGAGGTTACGGTTAAACATTCCAGTGAGCATGAGGCAGCTATTGAAGCTTTCCATTTTTTTGGTTTTGAACACGAACAAACCTTGCTGTGGATGAAGCAAGATTTTTAACTATGCTGGATTTAGCCATTGTAATTGTCAATTATAACACCTGCAACTTATTGCGAGACTGCTTAAGCTCTATCTATCAGAGCCAGGGTGATTTTACATTCAACGTAGTGGTAGTTGACAATGCTTCTCCCGACCAGAGCGCCCAAATGGTGGCGGCAGAGTTTCCACAGGTGCTCCTCATTGCCAATTCAGTGAACAGCGGCTTTGCCGCAGCCAATAACCAGGGCTTGCGCCGGGTCGGTTTTGAGGCTGATGGAACCCCTGGGCCAGAAGCGCCCCGCTATGCCTTGCTGCTAAACCCCGATACCGTTTTGCCGCCCACCGCGTTAGCCGGTATGCTGGCCTTTATGGAAGCTCACCCTCAAGCCGGCGCGGCCGGCCCTAAATTGGTGCGCCCGGATGGCAGCCTTGACCTGGCCTGCCGCCGGGCCTTCCCCACCCCTGAGATCAGCTTTTATCGCATGGTGGGGCTGTCAAGGCTGTTTCCCCGCAGCCGGCTGTTTGGCCGTTATAATATGACCTTTGCCAACCCCGATGAATTGATAGAAGTAGACGCCGTGGTGGGGGCTTTTATGCTGGTGCGCCGGGAGGCCATTGCCCAGGCCGGGCTGCTGGATGAAATTTATTTTATGTACGGAGAAGATTTGGATTGGGCTTATCAAATTAAAGCGCACGGTTGGAAAATTTATTACAACCCGGCCGTGACCGTTACGCATGTTAAGCGAGCGGCCAGTCGTCACAGCCCCAAAGCTCAAATGGAATTTTATCGAGCGATGGATATCTTTTATCACAAATTCTATGCCGCCAGCACCCCCCTCTGGCTGCACGGCCTGATAGTTGCCGGGATCAATTTACCCTGGCGGCTCTCCCAATTTAAATATTATCTGGCCCAATTAAACAAAACCAACTCGCTCCATCACAAGCAAACTGCGGAGATGTAACGATGAAACAGCACGCGCGTTTGTGGTTTACCACCTCGCTGGTTCTGCTTGACTCCGGCCTGTCAGGTCTGGCCTTTTTTCTAGGCTACCAACTGCGGCTGCGCTCTGAGTATGAAAACATTCAGCCTTTTTCCGCTTATTGGGGTATGCTGCTGGTGCATGTGGCTTCAATATTAATTGTGTTCTTCTTCTACCGCCTTTACCACCGCCCCCGTTCGCTTTCTTATGTTGACCAATTTTATGCCATCTTTGGGGCAGCTTCGGTGGGCATGATTATCTCCATTGCCCTCATTTCCTTTTTTTTCAAAAATCAGCTTGACTATCCGCGCTTGATGATGGTCTATGTGTGGATGCTGACCATCCTCCTGACCTCGTTGGGCCGGGCGGTGCAGTCACGGTTGCAGGTTAGCCTGCAAGCCCGTGGGTGGGGCGAAGAGCGCGTGTTGATTGTGGGCACGGGTGAGGTAGGGAGATTGGTCATGCAAAAAATTCGGCGCACCCCCGGCCTGGGGTACCGGGTGGTAGGCTTTGTAGATGACGAGGTAAAGGTAAAATCCGTGCAAGATTGTCCGGTGCTGGGCGGCGCTGACGATATTTCGGAATTGATTGAGAGCCAAAACATCAACGAGGTCATCATCGCCATGCCCGAAGCTTCGCACCAGGAGATATTAAGGATAGCCAGCAAATGTGACCGGGGCCGCGTCACCGTTAAGGTCTTTCCCGATGTCTTCCAGATCATGGCCACCGAAGTCTCGATCAATGATTTGGGCGGGCTGCCCCTGCTGACCATGCGCGATGTGGCGCTGCGTGGCTGGCGGCTAACCGTGAAGCGAGTCATTGATGTGGTCGGCAGCACGATGGCGCTGATTGCCATGTCGCCGCTCATGATGCTGGTGTCCATTCTCATTAAACTTGACTCGGAAGGGCCGGTCTTTTTTACCCAGGAACGGATGGGGCTGGATGGCAAAAGCTTCTGGATGCTCAAGTTCCGCTCGATGCGCGCAGATGCCGAGGAGGCGACTGGCCCGGTGTGGGCCACGCCCCAAGATAGCCGCCGCACCCGTCTGGGGGCCTTTATTCGCCGCTTTTCCATTGACGAAATGCCGCAGTTCATCAATGTGCTCCTGGGAGACATGAGCCTGGTTGGTCCACGCCCGGAACGCCCCATCTTTGTGGAGCAGTTTAAGCAAAGCATCCCACGCTATATGGACCGCCACAAAGAGAAGGCCGGCCTTACCGGCTGGGCGCAGGTTAAC
>CAZDMM010000596.1:0-5078 GCA_964505845.1 uncultured Caldilineaceae bacterium | reverse complement strand
GAGGCGAGTGGGCAAGTGGATTTCAGAGACGGCAAATTGGCCGGATTGAAAATAGCCCAGCAGCAGTTCCGCCGCCTGACGGCCCATCTCATACCCTGGCAGCCGCACCGTGGTGAGCCGGGGGCGGACATATTGGGCAAAATCAAAATCATCAAACCCCACCACCGCGATGTCATCAGGAACGGCCCGGCCTAAACTTTGGATCGCCTGCATCGCGCCGACCGCCAGCAGGTCATTACCCCCCAAAATAGCCGTAACCTCAGGGCGCGCTTGCAGCAACTTTAGCGTGGCTTGAAAGGCGGATTGGGGCGTCTCCCAATCGCAATAGGCCAGCCAATCAGGCTCGGTGGGGCAGTGATGCGCTTGCAAAGCTGCTTGATAGCCTTTAATCCGCTCCTCAACCGCCGGCCAGACCAAACTGCCGCTCAAAAAACCGATGTTATGGTGTCCCTTGCCGATCAAATATTCGGTGGCGGCGAAAGCGCCCTGCCGGTTTTCACCCAAAATACAAGCCCCATATGGGGCAACCAACTTTTGCTCCAATAAAACACAGGGCTGCGCAGTGGAGGTAATTTGATCCAGATAACGCTGGCGCAGCTCAACCGAACCGGCCATAGTGATGACTCCGCCATCAATGCGGCGCTGCCGGAAGGGTAATAACAGTTGCCGGGGGTCATCTTCGGGGGAGATGTTGTGAATCAAGAGGCGATAGCTGTGCTCACGGACGGCGTCGGCCAGGCCGGTGACGACCTCGTTGTGAAAGGGGTCGGCCAGGTAGCGGGGCGAGGGGTCAACCACCAAAAAGCCAATGGTCTGGCTGATTTGGTAGCGCAGTTCGCGGGCAGCCAGGTTGGGGTGGTAATCCAGCTCTTGCAGGGCCTGCAGCACCCGCGCTTTGGTTTTGGGGTGGACAACATCCCGGCCATTGACAACATTCGAGACGGTTTGAACCGAGACGCCTACTTTTTGAGCCACATCTTTGAGGGTAGTCAACTTTGCCAGCATCCTTTGGGTGGAATACCCTGGAAGAATGGAAGTTTGCGCTCTGCGTTCCTCACCCCTTCCGGGTGTCCTGGGGATTGGCAGGATTGGAAAAACAGATGGCGTCCCACCTTCCAACCTTCAAGCCAGTGCGAAGCCCCCCTTGCGGGAAAGCCCCCTATAGGCAAACAAATTACCAAATTTAATCGTCCAAGCTCATATTAGAACTGCCATCAGCAGGTCGAACAGCCGGTCAACCTCTTGCCGGGTTTCTTCGTCCAGGGTATAACCGACCGGCCCGCGCACCACGCGATTTTTAAAGATGCCTCTTTTGAAGAGCAGGTATTTTTCGATGGCCAAAAAGGCATCCAGGCTGGTTTGAATAGCTATGAGCGAGGCCAGCGGCAGCGAGATTTGATAGGCGCGCCGTTCATCGCCGGCTTCCAAAGCCTGCCACAAGGCCACCAACGCATCAATCAGGTCGGCTCCCGGCATGGTGCCAATGACGCCGCGCCGGTAGCTGTCTACCAGGGCAATCCCCCCCGTCCCCTCAAAGACCGGGGCCTGGCCACCCGTGGCCTCTCGCAGCGCGGTCAGGCGTGGCCCGATGGGGCTGGCCTCCGGTTTGAACAACACCCGCTCTGGATAATTATTAAACAAATCGGCTTGCATGGCAATGGACATGGGTTTGCCCACATAGCCGCTGGCATCCTGGATGATGACTGGAATATCAATGGCCTGGATAATCCGCTCATAATAGCGTTTCAATTCATCTTCCGCTGCGGCTGCCGACACGGGCGGGATAGCCATGACCGCATCCGCGCCGCTGGCTTGCGCGTGCCGGGCGTACTCCACCGCCGTGTGGCTAGACTCCGCCCCCACGCTAATGACCACTACCCCGCGCTCCCGGCCAAACCGGCAAGCAGCCTCGGCCAGTTGGAGCCGCTCTGCCCCGGAAAGTCGCAGGGTTTCCGAAACCATGGCCATCACGATGCCGTCGCTGCCCTGGTCATACACCCAATGGATTTCTTTTTCCAGGGTTTCAAAATCAATCCTCTCGTCTGTATGGAAAGGGGTGGAAAAAACCGGCAAAACACCCCGGAGCTGGCGGGAATGATTCATTAGGTATCCTCACTGAGTAATTTAGCTATACTTCGTCGTAGCCGCACCAGGCCAGCAGGGCCATAGCGATGGCTTTGGTGGCATTGAGCATGTCCGACACCGGGATGCGCTCATTGGGGCTGTGGGCATGGGCCAAATCGCCCGGCCCAAAGATGACGCCGGGAATCCCCTTTTCCGCGTACCAGGCCAGATCCGAGGCGGCGTTGAAGCCCATAATTTCCGGCATGCAGCCGGCGCTCCGCAACGAAGCCGTCAGCGCGTGGACTACCGCATGGTCGGGGTTGGTGTTGGCCGGCGGGAAGGAGATGTTGCGCAGACACCAGGTAAATTTGGGCGGATGCGCTCTGAGCCAGGGGTCATACTCGGCCAGGGCCAGCACATACCCCTCAATCGCTTGTTTGATTTCCTCCAGGGTTTCCTGGGGATAGTACCAGATATTGTACTCGATGGCGCAGTAGTTGGGGGTAGTGCCGGGGTTGGTGATGATGTTCAGTTGGCCGTCCTTGCCGCCGCCCGGCCCGCCGATGATAATCCCCGGCAGCAGGGTATTAAAGCCGGCCGGCAGGAGTGGGTGACTCTTGGTGATGGCCCAGTTGCGCTCCAAATCTTGCAAGGCCTGCACAATTTTTAGCCCCTTCTCAATGGCGTTGACCCCGTGGCCGGGGTCGCCCTCGCGGGGATAAATGGAAGAATAGCGCCGCCCGGCATGTTCCTCCCGCCCTTCAATTTCGATGCGCATGTGCTCCAGGCCGCCCTCGCAGGGCAGAATATTCAGGCGGGTTGGCTCGGTGCAGATGATAAAATCGGGGCGCGGCGCTTTTTCGGCGCACTCCCGGCTGCCATAGCCGACCACCTCCTCATCGGAAACCACGTGAACATACACGTCGCCTTTGAGGCGATAGCCGCAATCCTGCACCACCTTGACCGCCTGGATCATGGCCGCCACGCCGCCCTTCATATCGCAGGCGCCCCGCCCCCACAACTGGCCCTCGCTGATTTCGCCACCCCAGGGGTCGTGCTGCCAGGCCGAGGTATCGCCGGTGGGCACCACATCCACGTGCCCATTCAGGGCCATAGAGTGCCCACCGCCGCTGCCCTTGAGCGTCCCTACCAATACTGGATGCTCGGCAAAACTCATAGGCCGGGCCAGCCAGGTATCAACGCCAAAGCCCTGCTCTTGCAGATGGTCGCTCATAAAATCATAGCAGGCTCGAATTTCGGTGGGGAAATAGGGGTCTTTGGGGTCCTGGCTGGCCGTGCGAAAACCGACCAGCCGGGCCAGGTAGCCCATAATTTCATCTTTATTGGCCTCAACCTGTTGTGAGACACGCTGGATAATATCTTCGGATAATGGTTGCATTTCAGGCATAAAATTCCTCGCTTAGAAAATAATCCAGAGATTGCACAGATAAAAAATTAAAAATCTATACAATCTGCGAAATCTGCGGATTTTCATTATTGGTGGCGTGCCGTTGATTCATAAACACTCCCTTGTAAATAGACCACCGACAGCCATGTTTAGAGGATAACCACTGGCTCCTCCTGCTTCGGTAGCTCGCGTGAAAGATGCTCTGGGCCAATCAGCGCTGCTACCGTAACGGCCACTACACCCATCAACCCGACATAGAGCCAAATAAGCTTCACATCTCCTACAGCTTGACCAAAGATTGTAGTTGGAGCAGTATTGATCATACCGTGCAATAAGAGTACCAGTAAGAGACTTCCACCCGTGCTGTTGTACACCCAGGTAAAGAGTACCGTCAGGGCGACGGTCATGATTAAGTAGGCCCCGATAGGTAATTGTGATTGGATACTGCCGGCCAGGAAGAACAACGGCAGATGCCACAAGGCCCAAATAACACCGAGGATGAGGCTAGCTATCAAGGCATTCTGACTAGCTTGTAGACGGGGTAGGGCGTAACCCCGCCAGCCCGCTTCTTCTGCCAAAGGGCCACCCAAAATCAAGATGAGCAAGAAGGTGGGCAACAGGGTGAGTAACTGGCTCCAATTAGGGCCAACTCCCCCAAAAAGAACGTACAAGCTGCTCACCAGAAAAACAAAGAGTAATGGGCCAAGAAGCACTACCAGGTACCAAATTAATCCTACGCGCCATATCAAAAACCGTTTGAGTAACGCCTTAACCTGATCTTTCCCTTCATAGATGCCAGTTAGGAGAATGGCCGATACAGTAGGGGCGAAAGTCCCCACCATAAAGAGGAGCATTGAGAGCGAGGCGAGAGACTCTTGAAATAATACGGCCGGAATCCACAGAAGCCAGGCGAGGGCATAGGCTAAGATAAAATAGATAAGCAACGAGTAACGTTTTTCAAAGCGCATCATACCCCCCATTTGTTATGATTTTAAGATCAAAAAATTAGTTCACCATGGCGTTTGACGGTTATATTGATATATGTCTACTTTCAAGCCACATGTAAATACCAAGGACAATCAGCCAGATGTTGAGCAGGGAGATAGCCGTACCACCAAGTGTCGCATAGATAGGGTTGGCCAGTGAAAAACCAGTAGAGGCGACGGCAAAACCTCGAGCGATGATGACACCCCCCAAGATCGCGCCAAACCAGCCCAACCAACGCCCCCAGCCTTTACCAAAACCTAACGCAGCCCCGAATAAAAGGATTGTGAACCCCTGGAGCATACGAAAGATACTGTTGAAACCAATTTCCAAGTAGCGGACGGCCTCAGCGGCAGCGAATGCGGCAACCTTTTCCGGGTCAGAGGCCGTAACCCATTTGACCGTCATGGCTTTGAGGGCGATGGCGTCAAGGCCCTGGAGCACGGCTGCTACTGCGATACCGGCCACCGCGAGTGGGAAGCCAAAACGGGCTAGAACCTGCTCCAACCCTTCCCGTGCGGCCAGGATGTAGGCCAGCGCAATCAGGCTGGTGAACATGAAAAAGAAACCATAAGTTTGAACCAGATGATCGGCAACCCAAATCTCACTCCTAGCATACTCC
>CAZDMM010000595.1:0-5082 GCA_964505845.1 uncultured Caldilineaceae bacterium | reverse complement strand
GGCCGAGGCTTTAGTTGGCAAACATATTCGCACTTTAGTAGCGTGGTCAGGTGTACCAATCAACACAACTGGGAGAGTGGTCAGTGCCGATGAGAACGGAGGTTGGACGGTGGCGATTCAGTGGGATTTACCGATAAACCCCCACAGTATAGGGAGCATGGAAAGCACAGACGAACCATTGCTGGCGATAAGTGGCGGAAAACCGCTTGTTGATTGGTTCAGCAAAAGCGAGTACCAGAAGTATTTGGAAGAGATTGAGGGAGCAGAAAAAACGGTTCCTCGTATTCAGAGGACGAAAGAACTGTATTTGGGGGAAATCGGGATTGATGCTTATGCTGAGGTGGAGGTTATTCCAGGGGATGCCAAAGGGCAGACAGAAGAAGTTAGGCTCATTATCAAGAAACCAAGTGGGCAGATGGATGTAAGGATAAGTGAGGAGGACCTTTTGATCAATTTCTATAGTTTCCTTATCCGTGAATGAAAACGCCAGCAATAGCCAAGCCAAATTCAGACATAAAATTATAGCCATTCGCAGAAAAGCGGGTGGCTTTTTTCTTTGCGCCTTTTCTCAACGTTCCGGGCTTTACCTGACGAGATTGAGTTGTGAGCTGGCTGGTTGGGATTAAGAAGCGGTAATTTAGCTTCTGATTTTTGATATTTTGCATATATCGGTTATGTTATCTTCAGGTAGCCACGCCATTAATTCAGTAAGGTATCTGAGTGGTATGTATGGGAGGGGTCATGTCTTATTTCTACAGCAACTATCACACGGTTCACTACCCCATTGCCAACGAGCGGCAGGCAGGATTACGCAATGCTCAAATTGGAGGACTGCATTCGATTGCAGCGCATTTCACTCTCTACGATGACCCTGCTATCGTCGTAATGCCAACTGGCACCGGAAAAACAGCAGTATTGATGTTAGCGGCTTTTGTGTTGCGTGCAAATCGGGTTTTAGTTGTCACGCCAAGTAAACTGGTTCGAAATCAAATAAGTCGTATGTTTAAAGATTTGCACCCGTTGAGAGAAATAGGTGCCATTTGGGGGGCACCAGAACCTAGAGTTAGGGAAGTGACAGGGAAAATTAGATCACTGGATGCGTGGAATGAATTGCGGGATTATGATGTGGTTGTCGGAACACCAAATAGTATAAGTCCTGCTTACCAAAATGTGGCTGACCCACCTGATGACGATCTATTTGACCTGTTGTTAATCGACGAAGCACACCACAGCCCCGCAAAAACCTGGAACGAAATCATTGAGACATTTCCAAGAGCAAAAAAAGTATTATATACAGCTACGCCATTCCGAAGAGATAGGCTTGAGATAAAAGGAAAATTTATCTATACATATCCACTTAGACAAGCATACAATGATGGGATATTCAGCAGGATAGAATATGTTCCGGTTGAAGTGACTGCGAATACCGATGTTGATGTCTCAATTGCTCAAACCGCTGAAGCTATATATAGGCAGGATAGAGAAAATGGTCTGAGACATTTTTTGTTAGTCAGAACCGATAGTAAAAAACGGGCTGATGAATTGAAGATAATTTACGCTGCTAATACCAGTTTGAACCTGGTGACCATTCATAGCGGACATGGTTACGCCTACGTTAATCGATCAGTTGATAAGTTGTTAACCGGAGAGTTGGATGGAGTCATTTGTGTCAACATGTTTGGAGAAGGATTTGACTTCCCAAATCTAAAAATTGCAGCTATACATTCCCCCCACCGATCATTGGCTACAACTTTACAATTCATTGGACGATTCGCTCGAACGAATGCAGATGATATTGGGATAGCAAAATTTGTGGCTGAACGATCCGAAATTAAGGTAGACACTGAAAGACTTTATGAGGAAGACGCTGTTTGGCAAGAATTGGTGACTAATCTGAGCCAAGCACGCATTGAACGAGAACAAGAAGTCCGTGAGGTTTTTGAAACATTTGATCCCCCCGCCGTGAATAAGATTCGTAGGGAAGAATTATCATTGTACTCAGTCAATCCCAGTCATCATGTAAAAATTTATCGCGTCGATGTGCATGTTGATATTACGAAAGATATAGAGCTGCCGCCAGGGGTTGAATTAGTTTACAAGCAAATTAGCCAACAATTATCCACTGTTATGTTAATCACTTCCACAAGGTTGATGCCAAAATGGACATACTTACAAGATTTTCAGAGTTCGGAATTTGATCTATTCATCGAAATAAGGCTTCATGCGGCGCGGAGAAGCAAAGGGCCTCTACAGAAAGGGGACCATTCAGGTAAGCCGACGATGCTAACCCAAGAATGAGCCGCCGCATAAGCCTGGTTGAACTAAGCCGTGCTATTTTATTTGGAATTTAAGCCCGATCAGGCCTTCAAATTAGCCCAAATTCAGCCAATCAAAGGGTGGTCATTATCGCCAGTTAGATCGGTCAGGGCCACATCTGGGCTATAACGGTCGCGGGTTGGCCGGGTTCAGCCATTGAACTGGGCTAAACTCAACCCCAACCTGGTCGCCAGGCTGAATTGAAGCCAGGGCGAAACAAGGCGGCTGGCGGAATGACCAACGCCAATCAAGTGAGTTAAATTGTAGGCCGTTCTCCATCCCCTTAAGGCGACAAGGCCCAGCGGGGTTTGAGCTTCTGTTGCCACTGCAACGGTTGACCACACTTGGGACAAGTCAACGGTGGTCCTTGAACCGGACTGTCTGCAAGCCTGGTCGAGGCCGGTTCGAGTTTGGGTGGAAGCTCACTCGGTGTTTTGGCGGCAAGTAAGGCTCTGGCCTGCTTGAGCCGATGGCGCTGACCGGGGCTGAACAAGCCGTAATAGCGGACTTTAACCAGGCCTTTGGGCAAAACGTGTTGCAAGAAGCGCCGCATAAACTCCTCGACAGGTAATGTACACAGCTTGCTATTTTTGCTCCCTGACGGGGTGTAGCGAAACGTGACTTTGCCTGCGGCAACCTTGACCAGGCGATTATTACTAAGCGCCACCCGAAAAATATAAGGAGCCAGATACTTCAAGGCCGCTTGACCATCCCCAACCGCTTGCGCATGAACGACCCAGTCCGTGTTCCAGACCCCGGCCGGCACCTGGTTGAACAACTCTGTTTTTTGCAAAGCAGCCCGAAACTTGGCCCGAAACAACCTGGCCAGCGGTCTGACGTGGACCAAAAAGGTGGGCCGTGAGGCCAGCCACTGCTGCCCATCCGCCGACAAGCCTCCGCCTGGCACCAGAAAATGCAGGTGGGGATGATAGCTCATATCGCGGCTCCAGGTCTGTAACACCCCCACCAGGCCGATTTGACCGCCCACAAAGCGTTTATCCTGCGCCAACTCTTGCAAGGCCGCCGCTGCGGTTTGAAACAGCAAGGTGTACACCATTTTCTGGTGACTACGGGCGATGGCTCTCAAGGCTTCGGGTAAGGTAAAGGTCACCAGAAAGTAGGGAGTTGGCAACAATAGCCCTTGTTGCTGCTGTAGCCACTGTTGACCGGCCTGGTGCTGACACTTGGGACAATGGCGATTACCACAGGAATGATAGCTATAAACCCGCTCCTGACACTGCTCACACTTATACAGGTGGCCCCCAAAAACTTCGGTTCGACAGTGTTCAATATCGTTCATCGCTTTCAGATGGCTGGTGGGCATGTCCTGCCCGTATTTAGCCCGATACTCAGCCCCATACTCCCGGAAGATGGCGGCTAACTCACTCATGGCAGGTCAGCCATCAACTGGTTAATAGTCAGGGCCGCTTCAACCTGGGCCTGGGGGGTCAGGTGAACATAGATGGCCGTGGTGTTGAGCGAGTCGTGGCCCAGATAGCTCTGGATCAACCTCAAGTTGATCCCGGCTTCCAATAAATGGGTGGCGTAACTGTGCCGCAAGGTATGCACACTGGCCGCTTTATGGATGCCGCTTTCTTTCAGCGCCAGACCAAAGGCCTTTTGTACTCCACTCTCATGCATCGGCCCCGCTTGTCCCAGGACCCGGCTGGGAAAGAGCCACTGCGGCTGCCGATGCTGCCGCCAGTACCAGCGCAACTGCTCCAAGGTCCGTTCCGGCAAAGGGACATACCGGTCTTTGCGCCCCTTCCCCTGCCGCACATGTACCACCATCCGACCACTGTCTATATCCTTAACCTGGAGTTTTATCCCTTCTTGCAGCCGTAGCCCACAACTGTAAATCGTGCTCAAACAGACCCGGTAATGCGGCTGTCTTAAGCAGCCCAACACCCGCTGCACCTCCCCCCGGCTCAGGATCACCGGCAACTTCTCCTCCCGTTCCGGCTTCACAAAGTCCAGGATCGGCCAGGCTTGCTTCAGTGTGTGTTGATACAGAAATTTCAGCCCACATAATATCTGGTTACATGTGCTCGCTGCCGCTTTCTTTTCATTTTTAAGGTACAAAAAGTACTGTCGCAGTTCGCTTTCGTTAATTTTGTCCGGCGACTTGCTGTAGTACTCAGCTAACCCTCGCACCGCCGCGACATAACTTTCCTGGGTCCGCTCGGTCAGCCCCCGTAACTGCATATCTTCGATCATTCTTTGGCGTAACGCGGTCATGACTATACCTCCTGTTTTTGTTTTTTCAGGAAATATAGCCTTTTTCGCCTGCCTATTCTATTGCTTGTCCTCTTTTCTGCGCGCAGCGCTTAGTTCAACGTTTATTATGCCGAAGACACCAACTTGCTTTTTATCAATTCGTCCAGAAAAAGCGACACGATTTATGAGAGATTAGCCAAACAATATGCTAATGATACGCATAGAATACTACCACTGTACGAGATTAATCGTGTCTTGATGCAACTTGAGAACCTAAGATTTTTCAACATAGGTATGCGGAACCGAAGATCTAATAGCAGTACGGAGTCGTATCGGATTATTACGGGGGCTAGTGCAGAAAAAGCCATCACCCAATCTGATGGTCGTATGTATCATCGAGGTCATGTATTTGGAAAAGCAGGAAATGACATAAATCCAATTAACATTGGTTATAGTAGTGGGTCAAAGGTCTGGAGTAGTGCCTACTCGCAAATACCTGGTCTGATTGATTGGTGCCAGATTTTAGCAGAAAAAATAGAGAGTGATAAC
>CAZDMM010000594.1:0-5096 GCA_964505845.1 uncultured Caldilineaceae bacterium | reverse complement strand
CGCCCTCCAATTTGCCGAGGCACTCAAAAAGGCCCAGATAGACCCTGACTATCGAGAGAAATTTGATAGAGCGGGCCAGGCCACAGGAGACCTGACCGTAGCCAATGACATAGGAGTACCTCTCGCCAGGATAGCTGCTCCGCGCCTACAGCGCCGTCTCATCATCGGCAGTGCGATAGCTGTGGTGATTATCGTAGGTATCTTGGGATTTTCTTTCGTATTACTGGGGCCTGGTGGCAGTTCAGCCGCCCAGCCTACCCTTCCGAGTAAACCTTCAGAAAATGTTAACGTGGCTGCTATCGCAACCGAAACTGATACGCCTAGCCCTCCCTCTGCCACACCCAGCCCCATTCCACCCAGCACACCCCAAGCTATTGCCCAGACAAAGCTGGAGATACGGAGCGGTCCCGGCGACGGTTATGATTTACTGGGGTATCTCCCGCCGGGAACCATAGCCCAGATTACTGGCCGAGACGAAACTGAACAATGGTGGCAGATTCGGACGGGTTTAACCACTAGCGGGGTGGGCTGGATTAAAGCCGGAGCTAATTTTGCCAAAACCAACGCTGCCGATAATTTGCCGGTAGCTTTGGCTCCGCCTACGCCTACTGGCACAGCCACACCCGTCCTTAGTACAGCTACCCCAACTGCTACTTCCGTGGATAATTCTCCTACTCCAATTGCTACCTCCACCAGACCCCCGACGTCCACCCCCAATCCTTTGAGACCCACAGCGACACCCACCCCGCCTGCGCCAACAGCCACCCTTGAGGCCACCGTTGCGCCGACAGCCACCCCAACGCCTCCTGCCCCAACCGGCCAATTTACCCTGCTCAAGCCGACGCTTGACGATACCAGTACCGGCCCGACTGAATTTAAGTGGCAATGGAACGGCCCCGTTGGCCCAGACCAGGGTTTTGAGGTACGGGTCTGGCGCGAGGGTGAGCCGCCGGCCGGCGCTCACAACGCCGTGGAAGATAACAAAAACGGTTATGTAGTGGCTGACGGCAACCAGACCTACCGCTTGAGTCTTGACATTCGCGAAGCAGCCGGAGTGCGCAACCGCGGCGGTGAGTACCTATGGACTGTGGTTCTGGTCCAGATCAGTCCTGAATATAAGGACCTGGGCATCCAGGCCCCCCTCGGTCACCTGCGCCTGGGTTTGGGCGGCGGGGGTGGCGGTGATGGCGGCAGTAGTGGTCCCAGCCCTATTAAATGATTCGGCCTCTGCCCAAAATAAGTTCCTTTTGCGACCTGATTTTTGGGAAATTATGAAACACTTGCCTAGCAACATAGATGAATATTGGTCATAAGAGGGGAGATATTTTTATGAAAGGTTTGACTCATCGCTGCCTCTTGACTCTATGTAGCGGCTGTCTTTTAATCCTGGGGTTACTTTCGTGGGGAACACAAGATCCTGATCGGGCAGAGGCATTCTCACCACCCCATAGAGCTAACCTATTGCCTAACGCCACCTTTCACCTATGGCAGATCAATGAGATCTTTACCTGCCCAGATGGTTCCACTCAGTTTGTAGAGCTGGCGACTGACTTCACCGGCCAGGAATTTCTTGCTGGCCACGAATTACGCGCCGATGGAACGCAGACCAGTTCCTCCTTTTTCTTCCCGTTTGATATGCCCCCTTATCTTACCCCACCTGTTGTACACCTGCTCATCGCCACCTCCGGCTTTGAGAACTTATCGGGTGGGGTTGTCCCCGATTATATTCTGCCACCCAACTTTATTTCTACGGATGGCGGATTCGGTTCGGTCTCTCTGATAGGAGCCTCTGCACTCAATTACGGGCCAGGAGAATTACCGCTGGATGGGATTCACTCGTTGAACGGGTTGAATATAACCGACGTTAACTCACCCCAGAATTTTGCCGGCCAACAAGGTTCAATTCGGTGTCCTCCCGTTACCAAACTGTATGTCACGAACAATACCAACGCAGGTCTAGTGTATACCGTGAAGAATACCCCTGAAGGAGATATCGTCTGTAATCACTTTATGGCGGGATTTACAGTATTCTGTGGCAGTTTTACTCCTGGTACTTATACCGTCGAGGTTAATCGTGTTCAGTGCGGGCTAATCTCCGAAGTAGTCACCTTTCCCCTAGGTGATGTGACCCGCACGGTTATCTGTAACAGTTCACCTTCTAATACCATCGTCTACCTGCCCCTGGTGGTCAAACCTCTGCCACTGACTTATCTCTATATAAGGAGTATCAGTACGGGAGGCATCCACCCCGTCGAGATTCGCAACCCTATCGGTAACGCCCTGCTGTTGAGTTGCGTCATCGGCAACAATGTCACCCAGTTTTGTGGCAGCTTTTCGGCTATCGGAACCTACACGATCATCGCCTATCCCGTTAATTGTCCCAAGAAAGTGGGTACCTTCCCCGATGCTGCGCCTGGAGCTAACATCACTCGGACAGTCCAATGCCCTTAGGCTTCGTTAAAGAATAACCTCCTACTTATCGCTGCTTTGTGCGAACGGAGCGAAATGGGGTGAAGCATCCCCCATCGAGTCGGGAGATTCTTCGGCTTCGCCTAATGACATGACAGTGCAACGTATATTTATCCCTGCCGCCACAAAGGGCGAGTCAGACAGGTCGGCCCGCCCTCGGCTTTGAGGGAGATTTCCTGGCCGCGATAGGTGAGGACTTCACACTCGGCCGCTTCCAGCCGCCGCCGGGTGATGGGGTTTCCTTCTAACATCAGGCATTGGCCAGGGGCGAGGGCCAGCACGTTGGTACCCATCGTCAAAAATTCCGCCTCCGGCACTTCAATCAGGCGGATGTGGCGTTCCTGCAACAACTGCCACAAGGGAGTCGGCAGGAGGGGCAAATAAACCACCGCCAGCCGGTGATCCACCAGGCTAATCAGCGACATCAGGTGCAGGCAGGCTTCCGGCCCTTGATAATAGGGCAACTGCACCGGCATGACCTCTACCCCCAAACCGGCCAACGCCTCTTGCAACTGCCCCAGTCCTGCGGCGTTGGTGCGAAAGCCCTGCCCCGCTAGCAAAGTACGCTCATCCAGCCACATCAAATCGCCGCCTTCGGCCCGCGCTGCGCCGTGCAGAGTGTAGAGAATAGGGATGCCCAAAGCCTCAAAGCGGCGGGCCGTAGCTGCCTCCTCACCCCGGCGCAGTTCTTTGCCCATGCTCAAGATGATTGCGCCTTGCTCCGTCACCAGGGCCGGATCGTGGACAAAGATGGCGTCGGCCCGCTCCGGCTGCGGCTCATCGTGATACAGCACCTCTACCCCGGCCTGAGCCAGACTGGCTACAAAGGCATCGTGCTCTTGCCTGGCTTTATCCAGATCAGGCACGGCGGTGTAATGCCACCGGGACGGGTCGGCTACGGCAAAGGCTTCCTCCGGGCGTTTGACCAGCACCCGCCGCAGCGGGGCGACCATGCTTTGGCTGCCATAATTTTTGCTCATGTTATGCCTCCATCACCCGCGCTAATAACGCCTCGATGACGCTGAAACGTTTGTGAACATTTTTTACGCTGCCGGTGCTCTGCGAGATGGCTCTGGCAAAGTCGGCGTCCTCGTTCATGATGGTCATAAATTCACGCAGAATGTCCGCTTTGTGAGCCACCGGCTTGTCCTGCTCATAACGGGCCAGCAGCACCGACCACACCTCAAAAAGCGATTTGTTGATGGGCTGTTTGCCGCCGTCCAGGTGGTACAACTTGCGAAAGGCGTAGTCGCCAAAGACCATCTGCGCTTTGGTGATACTGTCAAAAAAGAGTTGGTGCAGCCTATCCCGCCCGGCTTCATCCATGCCATTGATGGCCCGCATGGTTTCGGCCAAAAAGCTGTTGAAAAAAGTACACTTTTGCACTCCTACAATGCCTAACAAATTGTCTGACTTTTGATTGTGCTATCTATAAGTACATGACACAAAAACATGTGACGCTTAAATTGTGCAAATTATAACAATGACCGGGTGAAGTAGCAACCCCCTGCCTTGAATCTGCGTTATCAGGCTGCTATTTTGGCCTGATTAGAAACCGGGTTAAAATAGCCCAACCTGTAGTACCGTAGCCGAGGCATAGGGATGCCTCGGCGGGTGGGCGGGCGGCATAGGGATGCCGCCCTACAGGACTTGACACTATTTTTAAGGAGTTGCAACTATGTCTGAGCATCAACCTTGTCCCGGAACCCTGTCGGTATGGGCCGGGGAGACCAAAGATAACTGGCAGCGGGCTACCCAGACGCCGGTAGTCAACAGCGTGGCTTTTGGCTACCCCGACGTGGATAGTTGGCTGGATGTAGCCCTCAACCGCGAACCGGGCCACATTTACAGCCGCAATACCAACCCAACGGTGCAGGCTTTTGAGGAAAAAGTGCGGCTGTTGGAAGGGGCGGAGGCGGCTACCAGCTTTGCCACCGGTATGGCTGCCATCAGCAACAGCCTCTTCACCCTGTTATCACCCAGTGATAGAATTGTCTCGGTCAAAGATACCTATGGCGGCACTAACAAGATTTTTACCGAGTTTTTGCCCCGCTTTCAAATTGAGGTGGTTTTGTGCGATACCACCGACCACGCCGCTATCGAGGCGGCGATTGCGCCGGGCTGCCGGGTGCTGTACCTGGAAACGCCTACCAATCCTACCCTCAAGGTGATGGACATTGCCCGGCTGGCTCAGGCGGCCCACCAGGTAGGGGCTATCGTGATTGCCGACAACACTTTTGCCACGCCCCTTAACCAGAACCCCCTGGCTCTGGGCGCAGATTTGGTGCTGCACAGCGCCACCAAGTTTCTGGGCGGCCATGCCGACGCTTTGGGCGGGGTAATTTGCGGCTCTAAAGCATTGATTGAGCAAATCTACCACTACCGCGAAATCACCGGGGCCACGCTAGACCCCCACGCCGCCTACCTGTTACTGCGCGGCATGAAAACGCTTTACCTGCGCATCCGGCAGCAAAACCAAAGCGCGCTGCAGATTGCCCGCTGGCTGCAAGTCCAACCCCAGGTGAGCCAGGTCTTTTACCCCGGCCTGGAATCACACCCGCAGCACGACATCGCCCGGCGGCAGATGTGCGGCTTTGGCGGCGTGCTCAGTTTTATGCTTACCGGGG
>CAZDMM010000593.1:0-5098 GCA_964505845.1 uncultured Caldilineaceae bacterium | reverse complement strand
CGAGGCGCGTTTGCCGCCCACCGCTATTTTTCTCTTCTATGAACAGCTCCACCAGGCAATCCTACACCCCAACCCGGAGACCTCGGCTCGCCTGTCTGACTCTGCCTGGCGAAAACCGTTTGAGCTAGTGTGCACCATTCGCAAAATGGCCCGGCGATGTCTTTTTAACCTGGATGATTGGGGCGAGTATTATCGGGGTTTAACCCTGTATTTATTAGGCGCCTTGAAATTTACGGCCTTGGATCAATTCTCCACTGCCCCCTTACCCAAACAGGTGGCCTTTTGGGGAGCGGCCAGCGCTCAATATTTCTTAAAAGCACCCCCGGCCAACCAATCCAGACCCTCCAAGCCTCTGGGGCAACCTGCTTCGTCCAGCAAGGCAAAAACGCCATCCCTTAAAATTGAGCCACCTTTGGGAACTATGCGCCCGGACTCTAAATTGTATATTGAACGCACTGCCGACGAACATTGTTGGCAGCAGCTTACCGGCCCTTATGCCGCTACGTTGGTGGTACAGGCCCCCATGCAGATGGGTAAAAGTTCGCTCATCCGCCGGATGCTCTATCAAGCTCAAAAATCGTTGCGCCAGGCGGTAGTCTATATTGATTTTCAAAAATTTACCGAGCAGTATCTGCATGATGAAGAAAAATTTTTTACCCAACTCTGTCTAATGATTGGAGACGCCTTGCAAATCCCCGAAGCCGTTGAGCAGTACTGGTCAGGGCCGCGTACCAATATTATCAAATGCAGTTTGTACCTGGCCGACCACCTTATTCCCAAGGTAGCCGGGGCTTTTATTTTGGCTTTTGATGAGGTGGAACGGATGCAAACTAGCCCGTTTAAGGCTAACTTTTTTGGGATGCTGCGCACCTGGCATAATGACCGGGCCGTTAATGAACATTTTGCCAGGATGAGCCTGTTTTTAAGCAGTTCCACCGACCCCTATCTTTTAATTGATAACCCCCACCAATCGCCGTTCAATGTCGCCACCTCAATTTTATTGGAGGATTTTACGTTTGAGGAAGTAAGCGAGTTAAACCGGCGGCATGCTTCGGCTTTAAATTTTGCCCAGGTGAAAGATTTAATGGATTTGCTGGCCGGCCATCCCTTTTTGACCCGCCTGGCGCTGTACCAGGTGGCTTTGGGCAAAATTGACATGCCGGCTTTAATGGCCAGAGCCACCGAAGATAGCGGCCCGTTTGGAGATCATCTGCGCCATTACTGGCGGCGGGTGCTGCAAAAACCGGAGCTAAGAAAAGCGTTGGTTCATATTCTGCAACATTCTGCTTATGAAGATGACCAGACTTTTCATCGTTTGCAAGCGGCCGGCCTGATCAAAAGAGCCGGCAAACAGGTAGTCTTTCGCAATAATTTATATGAACGTTATTTTAAGGAGCGCCTCAATGGCTAACCAGGCGATGCGACTCGCAGTGGGAGGGCCGGTTCAGGTTAAACACGGAACCTATTTACCCCGGCCGGCCGATGAGCAACTATTGAATGCTTGTAAAGCCGGCAAATTTGCCTATGTTCTGGCCTGCCGGCAAATTGGCAAATCAAGCCTGATGTTTGAAACATCAGAAAAGCTCTCCCAGGCCGGCATCAGAACGGCCTTGATTGATCTCAATAGTATTGGCCAGAGTGTTGAGGCCGATAGCTGGTACTTTAGCTTGATTGATGAATTGGCCCGCAAACTAAAACTTAAAGTTGAGGTTGAAAGCTGGTGGGAAAGCCGGCCCCGTTTATCAACCCTAACCCAGCGATTTTTGCAGTTTCTGCACGATGTAGTGCTGACAGAAATTTCAGAATCCCTGGTGATTTTTGTGGATGAAATTGATATGACCCTGGGCTTGAGTTTTACCGACAATTTTTTTGCCACGATTCGTTCAATTTACAATGATCGCGCCCAGTATCCGGCCTACCACCGTTTAACTTTTGTGCTGTTGGGGGTGGCCACTCCAGATGAGTTAATCAAGGATCACACCCGTACCCCTTTTAATATTGGGGAAGCTATTATCCTGAGCGACTTTACCAAGGAAGAGTGCGCCCCCTTTCGCCTGGCCTTTGAAGCTAAGTATCCCCAAAATGGCTCTGATTACTTTGAGCAGGTGTATGAGTGGACCAGTGGGCATCCTTATCTGACCCAAAAATTGGGCGAAGCTTTGCTTAAAGCTACGCCTGCCGAAGAGCAGGCTCAAGGAGCAGCCCTGGTTGACTCCCTGGTTAGAAGGTTGTTTCTGGCTGCCGAAACCCGGGGTGAAGATAATATCCAGTTTGTGCAAAACAGGGTCAGCACCGACCCGCACGCGCATGAGATGTTAAAGACCTACAAAAGAATTTTAGAAGACGAAAGCCCGGTGCAGGATGATGAGCAATCGCCGCCCATCAATCGCCTTAAACTCTACGGGCTGGTGGTGGCCAAAAACGGCAAATTGCAGGTGAGAAACAAACTCTATCACCAGGCTTTTGATTTATTCTGGGTCAATGAAATGTTAGCCAGCACCAGGTTAGGGCTGCCGAGTCGCTATAAAATTATACAGGAGATTGGGCAAGGGGGCTTCTCTATTGTTTACCTGGCCCAGCTACAGATGCCGGGCCAAACCCAATCGGTGGCGCTGAAGGTGCTCAAATCATCCAATGCCGAGGATACTACCCAGCAAATTAAACGCTTTCGGCAAGAGGCGCGGGCGGTAGCCAAGCTAGAGCATGCCAATATTATCCGCATTTTTGAGACAAGCGGTGATGAGGAACCTTCTTTTATCGCTATGGAATATCTTTCTGGGGGGACGCTCCGTGACCGATTAAAGAATGGGCCTATACCACGCCGGGAGGCTATGGAAATTATCAGGCAGATTGGCGGAGCGCTTACCTATGCCCACGAGCGTAACATTATCCACCGGGATGTTAACCCTAACAATATCCTGCTGGATACCAGCCTGGACCCCCTCCATCCCCGGCCCGTGTTGAGCGATTTTGGTTTGGTTAAACTGCTAGCCCCGGATAATCCATCACAAGTGGCCAGCACGGCCGCCATTATGGGCACCTTTGGTTACATGGCCCCGGAGCAGTGGAAACAAGAAACTCCCACCCCGGCCACCGATGTGTATGCCCTGGCCATTACCTTGTTTGAGATGTTATCCGGCCAGCGGCCCTTTGAGGCGGTTTCGCCCCTTGAATTGATGAACAAACATACTAAAGAACCTTTGCCACCTTTATCAAGCGTTTTGCCAGAGCTAGGCCCTTTCTTTGACCATATTTTAGAACGAGCTACCGCCAAAAATCCGGTTGAGCGTTTTGGTAGTATGGCTGATTTTATCCAGGCTTTAGAAGCGGCCAATCAACAGGCTGAAGCGGTAGAACTCATTGCCCAGCAAGAGCAAGCGGCAAAATTAGTGGAGGCGGCCCGAGGCTATATTCAGAAAGGACGATATAACCCTGAACGCGCCCTGGCGATGATAGAGGCTGCCCTGGAAACATACCCTGGCTGCCTGGAAGCTTTGAGATTGAGGGGCAAAATTCGCTTGCAGCAAGATCAAATAGACCTGGCCCTGGCCGATTATGGGCAGGCCTACCAGCAAAACAAAGACCCTTCCTCTGAAGTGGGACTTGAGTATCTGGAACTTTTGAGCCGAACGGCCGAAACCTTATGGCAGCGCCATCGCCTCTCAGAAGCGGTTAAGTATGGTGAAACTGTCCAGCAGATTTTATCAGATAAACTTGACCGGGCCGCCCCATCAGTACAACTCATTTGGCATAAAATTCGGGCCATGCTCATTGAGTATTATAGCAGCGATGCTGAAACTGTGTCGCCCGAAAGGATAGATGAGGCCATTGCCCTTTTAGAAGAAAAAGTTCAGCGTCTAACAGTTTTGCAGGCCGGCCCTGAAACCGAAGAGATGCAGCGCCGGTTAGCCCAACTGAAGATCACTAAATATCAAAACATTATCGGCGCAGCTCAGGCGGCTATTCACGATTTTAGCGCCAGAGATACTCAAACTCGTTTGGGTAGTGAAGAGATTTTTCACCACTATACCATAATTGATGAAGCCTACCAGGCTTTGCTTGAGCTTGAGCCTGACAATCACCACTGGGCTGAAACTCGTCGCAAAAGATTGAAAGAGGCCGCTGATAGCCGCTGTTTCTTTGCGGCGCGGGCTTTAGGTAAACTTGAGCCAGATTATGAGGCTGCTCTGCGCCACTACAAAGCGGTGCTTGACCTGGAACAGACCAAATATTCACACCTGTCTCGGGACCTTCACCTTAATTTGCCGCAGATTATTGCCGAGCTAGAGCTAAAAGCCGGGTACGATGGCAAGTATAATGAGATCCGCAAGCTGATGGAAGGCGGTGAGTATGCCAAAGCTTTAGAGCATCTTGACCGGGAGTTTCTCCAAACCGGCAACTATGAGCATCGCGATATTGCCAAAGTATTGTGGGGCCTGGTTTATAGCAAGCAGCACGAAGGCAAATTTCCGCCAGAGTGGGAAAGCTTATCCGGCTTTGAGATGCTTAGCAAACGACTGATAAATATAGAACAAGGCCGGGTGCAGCAGCTAAAAGAAAAATTGTTACCCTGGTCTCAGGCCAGAATTTTAGATACGATAGACCGAGAAAATAAAACGCTCAAAAGTCTTGAGGCCCAAATCAAGAGCATCGAAACCCTGGTCAATGAAGCAGTGTCGCATGGGATAGCCGAGAGCCAGGATATTGAAGCATGCCGGCAAGAATTAGCCCAGGCCAGAGCACAGATTCAAGAACAGCACACCCTGTTTTTTCAAGTTGCCGTAAAAAATGAAACTTCTCGCCAGGTTGAAGCCTGGCTCCAAAAAATTGAGGATATTGAGGCTTTACTGCAAACAGGCAACCCTATCAAAGATATCCCCACCTTTTTTGACCAGATTGATGAGGTCAAGCGTCTCATTGAGCAAGATGCCATGATGCAGCAACTGCAGGCGGCTTTTGGGCTAACCAACTCAAAAACCGAGCAAACTATCGAGCAGGTCAAATCCCATATTCGCAAACGTTTGGTGCGGATTTTAATTGATGATGTGGGCCATAAAGATGATGAATTGGCTGCCATGCGCCAGGAGGCCGGCCAGCT
>CAZDMM010000592.1:1562-5114 GCA_964505845.1 uncultured Caldilineaceae bacterium | reverse complement strand
AGTGCAGGTGGGTTTATCAAAGTTAACCTTTAAGCAGTTCAAAGAAATTTTAGAAGCGCGAGATTTGTCGCAAGCCGCCCCGCCGGCCCCCGCGCACGGCCTTTGTTTGGTTAAAGTGACTTATCCTGTTGAATACGCAGTATTCAACGTGTGATTGTAGAGGAGTATAAAATTGTGAAAACGATTAGCGTAAGAGAGCAAGATGTTCAACGTGACTGGTATGTCATTGACGCTCAAGGTCAAACTTTGGGCCGGTTAGCTGCTCGCACGGCTACGATTTTGCGAGGGAAACACAAACCAAATTTTACCCCGCACGTTGATTGCGGAGATTATGTTATCATTGTTAATGCCGACAAGGTCCATGTGACCGGTCAGAAAATGTCTCAGAAGAGATATTATCGGCACTCCGGTTACCTGGGCGGGCTAAAGGAAGTTAGCCTGCGGGATCAGTTACAAACCTTTCCGAATCGAGTCTTAGAAGCAGCCGTCCGAGGGATGTTACCCAAGAATCGTTTGGGACGGCGCTTGTTCAAAAAACTCAAAGTTTATGCTGGTCCTGACCATCCGCATCAGGCCCAACAACCTAAAACTTTAGCTTTATAAAAACTAGCACTTTTTAGGAAGAGAGCGATTTATGGCAGATACACAATATTATGAAGGGGTTGGCCGTCGCAAAACGGCCACAGCACGAGTCCGTTTGCATTTGGGCGGCAGCGGCAATTTTACCGTCAATAGTAAACCTGTGGCAGAATATTTCTCTCGGGAAACCGACTTGCCTCAAGTAAGCGAGGGCCTTAAAGCTACCGGTAACGAAGGTCGGTTTGATGTAACGGTAACTGTTACCGGGGGTGGAGTTACAGGGCAGGCCGGTGCTGTGCGGTTGGGCATGGCTCGCGCTTTGCTTAAGGTTGACCCGGAGTATCGTAAAGTGCTACGCGAGCGAGGGATGCTTACCCGCGACCCACGGGCTAAAGAGCGGAAAAAGGCCGGCTTAAAACGAGCCAGAAAAGCGCCCCAATACACCAAGCGTTAATGATACCGAAGCCATCCGCGATTTACTGACAGGGTGGTTTGGGTAAAATCGGCTTGTAATTGATGCTTTGGCCGGTAAAAGCGGTTAAGGCAGGAAAGAGAGATACCTTAACATTTTAACAGGTATCTCTTTTTCATTATTCAACGACAGGTTGTTAACCGAGATTGACTAGCGCAGGTACAGGATGACAACGGCCGTCATCATAAATAAAACAATGCTGATTTGGAGAGGTCTGTCAACCAGCAAAACTTCGTCGGGAGCGCCGCCGTCACCCAATACATGGATTACATAGAGGTAACGGAAAATGCCGTAGATGACAAAAGGGATTGTCAACATCATCAGATGATTGCTGGGTAGATTGGGGGCTGAGAAAGTATAAAAGGCATAAGTCATCACGGTGCCGGCTGTAACAATCGCCATCATCTCATCCAAAAAGGGCAAATTGTATTCGCTCAAGATTGAACGCGAATTAGAAGCCTGGCCTTTAAGCAGTACCAACTCTTGTCGCCGTTTACCCAATACCAAAAACAGAGCTAATAAAACGGTAAATACATAAAGCCAGGGTGAAAACCTTTCGGCCCTTACCAGGGCTACACCGCCAGCAACCCGTAGCACAAAACCCGCTGCAACGCTTAAAACATCCACAATTACAATATTTTTGAGGATCAATGAGTAGGCCAGGTGTAACAACCAATAACTGGCGGCGATAATCCCAAAATTGAGATCCAGCAGAAAACTTAGAGGCAAAGAGATAGCTGTGAGTATAATCGCAGCAGCCACTGCCACTTGAAAGGGAAGCTGACCCGAAGGAATTGGGCGATTCTTTTTGGTGGGGTGTTGCCGGTCTTTTTCAACATCAACTAAATCATTGATGAGGTAGATAGTGCCCGAAATTACACAGAGCAAAATAAAGCCAAGCACCGTTTTTACCAGCGGCTCAAATTGGAAAAGTTTAATATCAAAAATGAGGGCCGCAAAAATAAAACCGTTTTTGGTCCATTGTTTGGGGCGTAACGTTTTGAGGATGCCAAGGATCAAGTTTATTTCTCCTATCAAATTATTTGATTTGACATGATAGAGAAGGGGATAAGGTTTGGCAAAAGTCTATCTGAAGATGTGATTTATCTGGCGGCCGGGGCTAAACTTTCAGGTTGCAGATTATTCATAAATGTGATAGTTTAGTGGTTATTATGGCTAAATCTCGCCTGGATATCTGGTTAACGGAACACGGCCTGGCTGAGAGCCGGAGCCGGGCGCAGGCATTGGTTATGGCCGGAAAGGTGCGCGTGGGAAACCAGATTGTCACCAAACCCGGGCTGCAGGTATCTGCCGAAGCTATCGTAACCGTTGACCAGGATTTGCCGCATGTTAGTCGAGGGGGGCAAAAACTGGCAGCCGCCCTGGACGAGTTTAGGATTAATCCACACGGAAGTGTGTGCGCCGATGTGGGAGCATCCACAGGCGGTTTTACCGATGTGCTGCTGCAGCGAGGCGCAGCCAAAGTTTATGCTATTGATGTGGGGTATGGGCAGTTAGCCTGGAAATTGCGTCAAGATGAGCGAGTAGTGGTGATGGAGCGAACCAACGCCCGTTATCTGGAGGCGCTCCCCGAATTGGTTCATTTGGCGGCCATAGATGTTTCTTTTATTTCCCTCAAACTAATTTTGCCGGTAGTCCAAACCTGGTTGCGCACGCCAGGGTTAATCATAGCTTTAATTAAACCTCAGTTTGAAGCGGGACGCGACCAGGTGGGCAAAGGTGGGGTGGTACGTGAGCTATGGGTGCACCGGCAAGTGCTGGAGAGTATTCTATTATTTGCTGCTGAGAGCGGTTTGGTTTTACTGGGCCTGATGCCATCGCCACTGCTAGGCCCGGCCGGAAACCACGAGTTTTTGGCGGTGTGGGGCTGGAAGCCAACCGGGCCGGGGGTGGAACTTGAGTTGACTATTGAGCAGTGTTTGGCCAGGCTCGCTTGATCAGCCGGCTGAACTTAAAAAAAGATAGAATGAACACTGCTTCGATTCCTTACCCATAGACAAACCATGCTATATCGTGTATAATTTAAGGAAATTAAGCTGCTGCTGCGCTGATTCAACTAATGATTCCCCAACCGGTTTTATAAACTGCAATTATATCCAATCTTGAAGGCGGAAATCGAATGTTGAAGTATCTTGATGATCAACCAGGAAAATCTACGCCCAAAACTGAGACGGAGGATCTTTCCTGGTCAGGAGAAACTGATAAACCGTTAGAGCAAACCCCTGGCTCAGACAATCGTTCGCTATTAAATCAATTACCCGATTGGGAGCCACCGCTCGGTTTGGAAGGTGAAGCTGATCGAACCACCATGCTGGAGCAGAAGATTGAAGGGTTAGAGCGGCGTATTGGCTATTTGGAGCGTATTGTTAAGGTCAGCCAAATTCTTAACTCAACCTTGAGCGTTGAGCCGCTGCTGCAAATTATTATCCAGGCAGCCACGGAATTAACCAATACCGAAGCCTGCTCGATCATGCTCATTG
>CAZDMM010000592.1:0-1552 GCA_964505845.1 uncultured Caldilineaceae bacterium | reverse complement strand
TGACAAACGTACCGGGGAACTGCGGTTTGCAGAGGCTACTGGGGGAACCAGCGACGCTATTAAACAGGTATCGGTGCCATTGGATAATAGTATTGCCGGTTGGGTGGTGCGTAAAGATAGACCCCTGTTGATTCGGGATGCTAAAAATGATCCGCGCTGGCATCGTGGGGTAGATGAAAAAGTAGATTTTGAGACCCGCTCCATTCTGGGTGTACCCTTAAAAGTTCGAGACCAGGTGATTGGGGTTTTGGAAGTAGTCAATAAAAAAACTGAAGAGGGGTTTAATCAGGACGATATCCAAATTGCCACTACCCTGGCGGCGCAAGCGGCCATCGCTATTGAAAATGCCCGCTTGTTAGATGAACTTCAAAACGCCTACCGGGATTTAGCTCAGTTAGACCAGATCAAAAACGATTTTGTGAGCATTGCTTCACACGAGTTGCGTACCCCTTTGGCGGTAATTTTGGGTTACGCCACCTTTCTGCGAGATAACTTGACCGGCCAGGCCAGCGAACAATTAGACATTGTTTTGAACAGCGCCATGCGGCTGCGCTCACTAATTGATGACATGGTCAACCTGCATCATATTCACACGGCCGAAGTTCAACTTCAGCGCAGTCTGTTCTCTTTAAAACAACTGGTATTGGATGTGGTCAAAGAATTTTCTGAATTAACAGCCGGGAAGCAGCAAACATTAACCGTAAAATTTACCCCTACTGATGGCCCGCTCAACATAGACGCTGATCGTCAAAAAATTTACCTGATCCTGGCTAACCTGATCTCTAATGCCGTAAAATTTACCCCTGAAAAAGGCCGGATTCACATCAATGTTGAGTTAAAGGGCTTAAAGTATTGGTTGAACGTTATAGATACAGGGATTGGAATTCCCAAAGCAGAGTACAACCGTATTTTTGACCAATTTTACCAGGTTGAACCGTCGCTCACCCGCAAGTATCAGGGTATGGGGATAGGTCTGTCAATTGCAAAAGGCATGGTAGAAGTCCACAAAGGCCGAATTTGGGTAGAGAGCCTGATGGGCAAGGGTAGTAATTTTACGGTAGTTCTCCCCAGCGGCCCTGACGTGGAAGTTTAATTGGTTTATGGAAATACAGTCATCAAACAAGATAATTGCCTGCTCTCCTAACTTCTACTTAGGATTTTACCTCACCGGAGTCCACCAGCATGCCTGACATAATTGTAATTGGAGATATCAATGCCGATGTCATCCTCAACATTCCAGCTTACCCCAGGCCGGGTGGTGAGGCTGTGGCAGCGACCGTTCAAATCCATACCGGGGGATCTGCCCTTAATACGGCCATTGCCTTGGCCAGAATGGATATGAACGTAGGTTTTATTGGCAGAATTGGTCAGGATGCTTTGGCCAGCCAGGTGTTAGTTGATTTGCAAGATGCCGGCATAGATTGTAGCCGGATTCAAATTGATCCCAAAGTCAGCACCGGCTTGATTTTTATTGCCGTTACCGTTGACGGCGAGCGCACCATGTTTGGGGCCAGAGGGGCCAACACCTTTACCGAAGCCGCGGCGATAGACC
>CAZDMM010000591.1:0-5143 GCA_964505845.1 uncultured Caldilineaceae bacterium | reverse complement strand
CTAAAAAAATCCAAATCAGAACCAGGATAAATTGTCAGATTCGGACTATTCGGCGAGCCGAATTCCTGACAAACATAATCACTGACATAAACGTACTGCTGCACGGCCGGACTGGAGCGGGGCCAAATAGGGACGTTAATATTCTCTATTATTTGGCCGCCGTAGGTTTCAACCGCTTGAAATACTTGCTCATACCAACCTTTATCATATTCACCCCAGTAATGAACGTGTACCAGGTCGGGTTGGTAAGCTTCTAATAAGGGTATTAATTCCCGGTAGTCACTCAGGTCTGGATATTCATGAATTTTAGGGCCAACATAATTTGGCGGCTTGGGATTGTAGCGCGTAATTATTTCCTGTTCAAAGCGATGTCCCAAATGCTCAATTAAATCTACGACAAGTTGAGCCGATCCGCCGGTTTTAAAATTAGCCAAGGCATGTAAAATTCGCGGGCGATTAGGCTCAAGAGAATGTAGAATTTGTACCTGATATGGCTTAAATTCGGCATGGAAATTCCCGTCATACTGGTAATGCACCACAGGAGCAACATATTTATTTGCTTTATCCAATACTTTTTTGCCAGTTCCTCTAAAATGATAGAGCCAGCCAAAACCCGGTTTGGCCGCAATTTTATATCCAACTCCCTTGATTAAGAGACGAACAGGCACCTGCCGGGCAATCTCCTCGCCAGAAAGATTGGCGATGTAGGCCAGATGTTCCGGTTTAAATTTCTGGTTTGTAGCCGCAAGTGGCTGTGGCTGGGTAGAGACGGTAGGCTGGTTGAGAAATCTCTGGATTATCCCGGCTATGCGAGGAGCGGTATGAGTTAGTTCGTGCCGCTCACGCACCTTTTGAGCCGCCCTCGCACCCAACTGCTGTCGCAGTGTGGGGTTGCGTAGTAGTTCAAGCACACGTTCGGCCATCCCTTCAATATCCAGGTAAGGTACTACAAAGCCACAATCATCCTCAACAAACTCTTTAGCCCCGCCGGCCCCGTCAAAGCAGACAATCGGTTTTCCCAGAGAAGCAGTTTCCAGGTTAACCAACGGATAAGGGTCCTCACGCGAGGTCAGGGCAAAAACATCGAACATGGCAAAATAATCCAGAGGGTTGGGCTGAGCGCCAATAAAATGCACGTATGACTCCAGGCTAAGTTGTTTAAGATCGTATTGTAACGCGCCCCAAGTTGGGCCACTCCCCTCGCCGCCTACCCAAACAAAAAAAACAGGCTGTTCTGGTTGGCGCTGATAAATGGCTCGGGCCAATTGAATAAACAGTTCCGGCCCTTTGCGCCAATCGGTGGTGCCCGACGCGCCGACTACCCAACCATTTGCCGGAATATTTAACTGCCGGCGCAGAGTCGCCTGGGCTACAACATGCTGCTTAAGATTTATTTGGGTAGATGTATACTCGTAGATGGTCTCTATTCTTTCTTCTGGTACATGGAAATTGGCCACCAGGTTTTGTCTGACAGCTTGAGATACTGCAATGTAAAAGTTAGTATATTTTTGGACCTGGACATCATTTTGCGGCGCGGTTTGATATTTGATCCAGTACTCAAGTTCATGCACATGGCAAATTACCGGGCAGTTAAGAAAGGAAAGCGCTTCTAAGATTTCGCCATTGGTTATCGTGTTAGCATAAATTAGTCTAATATTAGCCTGCTGGAAATACGTTTTGAGGCGATCAAGGTGATTTTGAGCAGACTCGGATTGCAGGCTGCGACGATAAAGGCGCTGGGCAGCAGAGTATAACCCCAACCGGCCGGTTATCTTTTTGATTAGATTCTTTCCGGGGAATATATTCCCCCCTGATAGAAGATTTGGGTGGTTATGCCAAATCCAAACAGGGGCCAGGGATTCAAACTCGGGTCTTAACTCTCCATCAACTTTCAATAACACTTCAAAGGGAATGTCGGTATTGGCCTTAAACCACTTCAAGAAATTCAGCAAAAGGATTGGCGCACCATTACGTTTGGCGTCGTGAGAAATGAATAATACTTTAGGAGCAGTAGAGATAAACTGTGTTTTAGAGGACGAAACAGGAGCATTTTCTGATTGCTGGTCAACTTCTTCTTTGGATTTGAGTTGAAGCGGTGGCAAGTTGGTCACGGAATACCGGCCAAGTCGGCCCAACGCAAGTTTAATAGCATACCATTTTTGAGCCATCCACCAAATTTTCGTTTGTTCAATAGCCGCCAGGCTTTGCTCCAGGCTTTGAACCTGGTTTTCTTTAGCGGCTACTTGCTGCTCTAGAGTAGCCAAGAGTTTCTCTTGAGCCATCACGAGTTGCTCCAGGTCATGTACTCGAACTACCTGGGCAATTGACTTCTTCAGATTGACGATATGGCCCAAAACAGCCTCATTATCCAGTTGGATAGCATGGTGCAAAGCATGGTATGAAAGTGAGTTTTCGGTTTGCGCGGCAAAATGAATTAAGGCTGCGGTTACATGATGTGACAGTTGCTGCACCTGGGCCTGGTCCAGTTGGCGCCGGCAGAAGGCTGCCAGCAACTCTACCAGAACATCAATAGCTTCTTGGGATACGGGACGGGTGTTGTTTGGGTATATGCCAAGCACCTGGCGCATAGCAAAAATAAGTTCATCTGTTAAAGGTGTGGTTAACAGTGATCCTGTATGTTTGCGCACAATGGCGGCCAGGCAACGCTCTTGTTCCTCAAACCGTTCCCAGGTGATGCTGCCCGGATGGCTGCGGTAGTTGAGCAAAAATTCGTGTAACTGCCTGATGGAGGCCACCGCTTGCAGTCGTAACCACAAGTCATAATCTTGAGCAAACGGAAATTCAGGATCGTATCCGCCCAAACTCTGCACCAACTCACGCCGAAACATGACTGTTGGATGCCATATGCAATTATTCAGTTGCATCATCCAGGTCAGCAGCAGTGGATCAGTGGGGTAATGCACCGGCCCAATAAAGCGCCCTGTGTCGTCAATAAAATTAACTTGCCCACTCACGGCTCCAACCTCAGGCTGTGCTTCCAGAAAAGCTACCTGTTGGGCCAGCCGCTCTGGCAGAGAAATGTCGTCGGCATCCATACGGGCTACATATTCACCCTGCGCTATAGCCAGGCCCCGGTTGAGCGATTGGGTTAACCCCAGATTGGTTTCATTGTTTAGGTAAACCAGACGGGGATCAATATAGCTCTCCAAAATAGCGGCCGTACTATCACTAGAGGCATCGTTGATAATAATAAACTCAAAATCTGTAAAGCTCTGGGTGAGGATACTGTCAATGGCTTCGTGGAGATAGCGTTCCCCGTTATACACGCTCATCAAAACGGTGACTTTAGGTGTGATCATAGCTGGTCAATTCGGCCCAAATTTCACCCCAACGGGTTTCCTGGTAGACAATCTTTAAACCCGCGCTGGACGTCTCCTTAATAAATGAGTCCTGAGTATATTCAATAAAGTGGGTTGGGTCAAGCCGGTAATCAATGCCCAACTCCTGCTTAAGCGGTACCCGCCAATCTCGCTCAAAGAGAGGCACACGAATCAACCAATGTGTGGGCTGATAACGAGCCTGAACCCGGCGTAAAAAATCAGCCCGCTCTTCCAGATGTTCCAGAACATTCCACATGATAATGACATCAAACGTCTGGTTGGGCAAGTCGGTTAAAGCGTTGCCCAGGAGATAACTTACTCGCGGATGAGGATAACGTTCTTGGGCGATGGCAATATTCTGCTCATTCAATTCAATGCCGGTCACAACTGCCCCTGCCTTTTCGGCCACATCGTAAGCTACTGCCCCATTGCCACAGCCGATGTCCAGCACCCGTTCACCGGGCTTGACTCGCTGCACAAAAAAATCGTGGTAGCGCATGTGGCGGTGTTTGGTGTGCAAGCCGCCGCCATAGGCCACAGCCAACTGCTGCACCAGCGGGTAAAGTTGTGCTTCCAACTCAAAAACCAGGCGCAGCCCGTCGGCCGGGGCCAGGGTTTGGGCAAAGGTGGTGATCTCCTCGGCCAGTTGGCCGGCCCTGTCAATAGGATTTAGCGTCGCAGCACTTGCTGGCGGTTGGATAGAGCCAGACGCCGGTTCCGGCAGCGGAGAAGGTTGAGGGCGCAGCCAATTCAAAAATCGCCGCCGGCCAGAAGTAGCCAGCGGGTCGGCTACTTGCCGGAGTACGGCCACTTCTAACTTGAGCACGCGCTCCAGGCTAAAGTAATTCTCCACAAACTGGCGAGCCTGCTGTCCCAAATGAGCTTGCAGGGTTTTATTACCAAGCAGGTTTTTCACCGCCAACCTGATGGAAGCCGGGTCAGGCTGGCACAAGTAGCCATTCTGTCCGTGGATGATCAGGTCACGGATGCCGGGCGTTTCAGTCCCAATGACCGGGCGGCCGCAGGCCATGGCTTCAAGCAGGGCCTTAGGGTGTCCTTCCCAAAGCGAGGGCAAAATAAACAGTTCAGCTTGGTTCAACTCAGAAGGTAAAGCAGCATGGGGCAGGCTGCCCTTAAACTCTACTTTTAAGCCAATCTCGGCGGCCTTTCGTCGCAGCTCTTCCGATTGTCCAGCCCCACCCACCAAAACCAGTTCCACCGGCAGATCGGCTAACGCTTCAAACAGAGCCGGTAGATTTTTTTGAGGGGCATCCCGCCCCACAAAACAGATCCGCCCGGCGATGGGGCGGAGATGGGGCAGAGGTTTAAACAGGTCGGTCTGGACATAGTTGGGAATCAGGCTGATTCGCTCGGCCGGTAAATTGTACGTAACACTCACCTCGTATTGCATAGCCAGGGTAGGGACTACCGCCCTATCGGACTGGGTAAAGGCTAGCCGTTCAACCTCACGAGCGTGACGAGCATAATCTGACTCCGGGCCGGCCTCACGCATTGCGAACTCAGCCCATAAATAGCCGCAGCGAGTTATTAAGGGGAGGCCATATCGCTGTTTGACGGCTACCGCCACCTCCGCGCCGGGAATCTGGTTGGTTTTTAGCACAGTGGCTCTGGCCAGGTAAGAGCGGTGCAATTCTGGGATAGCCTGGGCATAGTCTTCAAAAGGCAAACTCTCCTGATTGCATAAAATATCTATGCCCGGCAGTCGCCGGGCATAGCCCAAATCGCTCGCATCACCATAGGTAACAAAGGCCAGGCTGCCCAGGTAGGGGCGCAGCCGCCGG
>CAZDMM010000590.1:0-5145 GCA_964505845.1 uncultured Caldilineaceae bacterium | reverse complement strand
ACTCACACACCGTTTTAACCGACACCGGCCCAATGTCCATCACCATTTTGCCGGCCTCAATTTTAGACAGGTCCAGAATATCGTTGATCAGCGACAGCAAATGCTGCCCACTTTCCTCAATATTTTTTGAATACTTAAGCTGTTTTTCGGTGAGCGAGCCAAATACTTCTTTCTGTAAAATTTCGGCCGACCCCAAAATAGCATTTAAGGGGGTGCGTAATTCATGGCTCATGCCGGCCAGAAATTCATCTTTGAGCCGGGCCGCCCGCGCCAACTCCGCATTAGCCCGGCTTAACTCTTCGGTGCGGTCAGCCACGCGTTGAGCCAACAAGGCGCGTTCTTCATCCAGGCGTTCATATAAACGGGCATTTTCAATGGCGCTGGCGGCCTGGTTAGCCAGCAGTTGAACCAGCGATATTTCCTGAGTGGTAAAGGTGCGCTCGGCCCGGCCATCTTCCAGGCTAACCAGCCCTACCACCTGTCCTTTAAACATCATGGGTAACAACAAACGGGTGCAGGTGTCGGTCTTTTGCATCAAGGCCAGTTCAGCCGGGTCAACATTTGGCTGGTGAACAGTCATCTGTTCGGGGATCCGTTCTTCTAAAACCGCTCTGGTAACGGGATAATCGGCCAGCCGGTAGACCACAGCCATTGAGGTGGAGTCCCACCAGCCTTGCGCGTCGTACTTGGCCATCATGCAAATCGTTTGATCGTTTTGACGCCACTCAAAAATGGTACAACGCTCTACCCCCAACAGCTTGACCATTTCTTGAGTCACCGTATCCAGCACGTGGCGCAAATCCAGGCTGGAGGTAATGGCCAGGCCGGCCGCCTGCAAAGTGGTTAGCTCGCGGTTGCGCGTAATAATTTCGGCTTCGGCCTGTTTGCGCTCGCTCAATTCAATCTGCAGCCGCTCGTTCGCATAGCGCAGCTCTTCGGTGCTTTCTTTTACTTTGTTTTCTAAATCGTTTTTGGCTTTTTGCAGTGCGTTCAATATCTCTGTCTGCTGTTGCTCGTCAAGCTCTCGAATCCCCAGAACCGCGACTGCTCGCCCCTGCTGCGAGAGGGTGGTGCTGCAGAGTTGAATCGGGAAGGAAGCGCCGCTCTTTTTAAGCCCGATAACCTCATAAGGTTTGCCGTATTGAACCAGGCTGTTCCTTAAAACAATACTGCGCGATTCCGGGGTCACCAAATCGAGCAAAGTTTTAGCTTTAATTTCGGCTAAATCGTACCCAAACATTAGAGCCAAAGCTTCATTGGCGGCCAGGATGGTCACTTTTTTGTGCAGCGCCATCCCCTTAAAATCGCCGGGCAGCAACTGCCTGAACTGAACCGCCAGTTCCTCCAGGTCTGCCTTTGACCAGCCGGCCTCCCTTGTCTCAGGCAGCGACCTGGCAGGCCGATCCTGGTTTTGGGTTGGGCTTTGATAGCCAACTTCTGGAGTGTTCAGCCGCCAGGGATCTAGCTTGGGATCGGGTAAAGCGGCCGGAAGTTCGGGTGGTAGGTTGTTCAGGCTGGAGCGTATATGGTACAGCATGATCCCCACTGCCCCTGCGCCACCTAAAAACAACCCTCCACCAAACCAGGCCCACTGCTCCCAGGCGCCCCAAAATGCGCCCAGGCTCACCATAATTACTATGCCGCTGAAAAGTCCTATCAAAAGGATTACCAAACACCGCTGCCAACTTTGAAGGCGCTGTATTAGAGGTGTTATCAAGCGGGGGGATGACGGGTTGGGCTGGCTCATACTATCTCCTTGAATACCTTATTCTACCGGATTTGGGCAAAAATTGCATTGGGTAGAAAGTATAGTCCTAAACTTTTGCGACAAACCCTCTTGCACTATAATCTATTTTATTATGGCCCAAGTTTCAAAATCTCCCAAACAAACCCCCTGGAGTGATCTTGACCTGAACCGCTGGCGCGAGTATGAGGAGATTGAAACCAACTCCTTATGGCTCTACCCCAACCGGGCCAGCGGCGATGGGCACAAGCTGGATTATCACGGCAACTATATCCCCCAGATTGCCACTCAACTGTTAACCCGTTACAGCAAAAAAGATGACATCGTCCTTGATTTATTTCTTGGGTCAGGCACTACGGCCATCGAAGCGGCGCGGCTGGGCCGGCGCTGCCTGGGGGTGGAACTCAAACCGGAGTTGGTAGAGTATGTGCGCGGCAAAATCAAGCCGGAGTTGCTGGATTCACGCATCTACCTGCGGCAGGGCAACAGCGCCAGCCCTACGATTGTGCCGCAGTTAAGCCAAATCTTACAGACGATGCAAGCCGGTGCGGCCCAGTTGCTTATCCTTCATCCTCCCTATGCCGATATTATCAAATTTTCTGACCAGCCGGCCGACCTTTCCAACGCGCCCGGCACCGAGGCTTTTTTGGATGGGTTTGAAATCGTTGCCCGGCACGGCTACCAACTGCTGGCCCCCGGCCGTTTTGCCGCCCTCATCATCGGCGACAAGTACGCCAACGGCGAGTTAGTCCCACTGGGCTTTTGGTGTATGGAACGCATGAACCGGGCCGGCTTCAAAACCAAGGCCATCATTGTCAAAAATATCGAGGGTAATGAAAAAGGCAAAGGCAAAAGCGCCAACCTGTGGCGCTACCGCGCCCTGGCCGGGGGGTATTACATTTTTAAACACGAATATATTATCGTCTTTTTCAAGCCAAAATAATCAGCCTTCATTATTACTACTAATTTTCAAAATCAAAAATCCAGGAACTTTTACCCATGTCCCCCAGACTTAAGATTGTTACAGAAATTGCTCGACAGGCCGGACAAATATTGCTGGCAGGCTTTGGCCGGGCCAAACAAATTGAATACAAGGGCGCCATTGATCTGGTCACCGAGTTTGACCGCCGCTCCGACGCTTTTATCCTGGCCCAACTGCGCCAGGCTTTTCCGGGCGAGGCTATTTTATCGGAGGAAAGCGGCCTGGATACTACCAGCAGCGACTACGTGTGGATTGTAGACCCGCTCGACGGCACCACCAACTTTGCTCACAGCTTTCCGGTTTTTTCCGTTTCCATTGGCTTAACCTTTCGGGGCCAGCCCTTTTTGGGCGTGGTGTATGATCCGCTGCGCCACGAGTTGTACGCGGCCCAGGCTGGGCATGGCGCGACGTTGAACGGCGAACCGATTCACGTTTCAGCCATCACCAGCCTGGAGCAGGCCCTCCTGACCACCGGTTTTCCATATGATCTGCGCACCAATCCCCGCAACAATTTTGAGGAATTTATTCGTTTTTACCACCGGGTGCAGGCTATCCGTCACGCCGGTTCTGCTGCCCTGGACTGTGTGTGGGTAGCCGCCGGACGGCTGGAAGGCTACTGGGAAGAGGGTATCCAACCCTGGGATGTGGCCGCCGGGGCCTTGATTGTCCGCGAGGCCGGCGGGCGGGTGACGACTTATGACAATAATGAGGATTTCTTAAGCCAGCGCTCTATTATCGTCTCCAACGGGTATCTGCATGACCCCATGCTGCAAGTGCTCAGAGAAACCGGCGCTGCGGCTTAACGGATAAACCAGATAAGATCCGCTAAAATTTCATCCCGGCCCAGAGTTATTTTGGCTAAATTAGCCGGTTGAAAGTTGGCGACATACCGCCGGATAACCTCACCCAGGCTGTTAACCTCGGCCCGCAGCTTCCAATGCTCGCCATCGCTGGCGCACAGCACGATGAACAGCCGATTGCGCCGGTGATAACGCTGCTGTTTGCTCTGATGCCGGTACAGCCAGCGAATCAGATGCGCTCGATAAGCTTGAGCAAACTCCGGTGAATACGGATACTCCTCCGGGAAAACGGTGGTTTTGTGGTCAAATTGAATGTTTTGGATAGAGAAATCTACCAGCCGGTCGTAGGGGTTAAGCTGGGGGGTGACGCCAGGCAAAGCGCCAAAGATTTTCTCAACCGCCCTGGCCGACCAAAAATTGAACCAGCGGTTGACCGCATAATCGGCCAGGGACTTTTCCAGACGCGTCACTTTTTGCTGTAACTTTTCCCAGGTAGGGGTGTCATAAATGAAGCGGGTGCGTTCATCCCACGCGTTGTTCTGCTGGCGGCCCCAGGCAGTGTAGGGGTAACCGGCCACACGGGCCTGGAGCTCCGCCTCTATTTGCGTCAGGGTTGGCTCGGTCTCAAGGCGGGACATACTAATATAGTTACTACTCAGGTGACTGGCGCTTTTTTCTCTGGCAAGCCTATGAAAATCTGTGGGCTTGTTGTTAACCAAGCGCCAGTCACCTTAGCCTGAGCAGTTACAGTTCATTCCCAGATGGGGGACAGCGCAAAAGAAACGCTGATGCGCTCTTTGGAGGCCCGGATATGTTCCACCATCCAGGAGCGCGCCCCCACCGCATCCTTTTGGCGCAAACACTCATAGATAGCCCGGTAATCGGGAATCTCCTCACTCACCGAGGCGGAACGCGTGCGTGAAAGGTTAAACAGCCGGATGGAGTGGTTGAACAACTCGTGCAGCGTTTTGCTCAAATATTTGTTACCGGCTGCCTCGGCGATGATCTGGTGAAAACGATAATCAATCTCCATATCCAGGGTATCGTTGCCCTCTCGCATGTACTGCTCGGCGTCGCTGAGGAGCTGCTCAAAGGCCAGCAAATGACTCCGTTTGGCCCGTTTGGCCGCCAGCGCCGCCGCCAGCCCTTCCATCTCCATGCGCAGTTCAAAAACCTCCTGCAAATCATCCAGGCTGATATTGGCCACCAATGTCCCCTGACGGGGTAAAATTACCACCAGATTTTCTTGCTCCAGCCGCCGCAGCGCCTCCCGAATCGGGCTGCGCCCCAAATCTAGCTCTTCGACCAGGCTGCCCTCGTTTATAACGGAACCTGGCCCCAATTCCAAAGAAAGAATTTTGTGCCGAAGAATTTCGTAAGCTTTATCAGAGGTAGTATGGTGCAGCGTCATGGCCTTTTCCTGAAAAAAAATAATAGCAGATTTTCCTCTACTTAAGCCAGATTGACAAATTTAGCAAACCGTAATTTCGGCCTCTGAAATTTCAGTTATCAATCAGTATTTGACAGATAATTTTCTCAATCGTATACTACTGCGCGTTGAATTATCAGTCAAGTTTAAGAAGGAGGAGAACATGTTAAAATTGAATAGTCTTGCCTGG
>CAZDMM010000589.1:0-5147 GCA_964505845.1 uncultured Caldilineaceae bacterium | reverse complement strand
CGTTTCTTGCGATACCACCCGTTTTTGGGCCAATGGCATCACCGTCCAGCCGCCTCCTTCGGGCCCTTATACCTGGTATGTGCAGCTACCCCCCGGCTCCCACCCTTCGGAAATGTGGCTGCTGATGAAAGGAGTCAACCACACACCGCCGCTGGTTGATGGGCAGCCGGCCCGGCAGGAGATTACCAGCACTCAAAGCTTTAGCGCCTCTCTATGGTCGGCGCCTGTCACCCCCACCACAACCGGCGCTCAGGTCACCATTATCGCCCCAAATCCCCGTGAACTGAATGCCATTTTCTTGTTTGATAGAAACGACCCTCCCTTTGACAAAACAACCCTGGCCGATTTTTTTAAAACGACCAAAACCTTCACCTACACTTTAAATATTCCTTCCGTGGCTACCAAAACTATTGAGGTAATTATGCCCGTTATGGACATCACCTATCTGACCGACAGCACACCTCCCCGGCTTGATACACGTCCGACGACCATGACGATGGAATTTGGAGGCCAGCGCCACACGACTGTGGTCAACGATCCTAATTTGGGTAACGGTTTGTTAATGACTCAGTTCCCTTTTGACATTGGCCCCATTCCCACAGCGCCCACCACAACCCGGACCCTTAACGTTACAATTGATACTCAGGACTCGGTCTACAACATCGGCCCGCGTGTATGCCGGCCCGTCTACATCGAAAACGTCGCCTGGCTGTGCAGTGATAAGGCCGGCTGTATTTCTGCGACCGCCGTAAACCCCCCCGACGATTTTATCCCTCCAAATGGGATTTATCTACCCGTCATATTCAAGGCTTATTCAAACTGACCCTTGCTCAAGCCGGTTTTGCCAACCTACGCCATATTCAACACCTCCGTAATCTGCCCCACCGCCCAATCAATCTCCTCCCTGGTAATCACCAGCGGCGGGGCAAAGCGAATAACGTGCCGGTGCGTCTCTTTGCACAAAATCCCTCGATCCTGCAGCGCCTCGCAAAAGCGGCGCGCCCCGCCCGCTGCCGGCTTGAGTTCCACCCCAATCAACAAGCCTTTACCGCGCACCTCTTTGACGTGCGGGCTGGGAATCTCGGCCAATCGCTCCTGAAAATAATCGCCCAAGTGGCGGGCGTTCTCAATCAAACCTTCCTCGGTCAGCACTCGCAGGGCCTCGATGGCCACAGCGGCTCCCAGCGGATTGCCGCCAAAGGTGCTGCCGTGATCGCCCGGTTTGAACAGCCCCAGCACGCTGCGGCCAGACAGCACCGCCGAAACCGGATAGAAACCACCCGACAGCGCCTTGCCCACAATCATCACATCGGGCCGTACCCCTTCGTGATCGCAGGCAAAGAGGCGGCCGGTGCGCCCCAGGCCGGTCTGAATCTCGTCGGCCATGAACAGGATGTTGTGGCGGTCGCAAATGCGCCGCACCTCGGCCAGGTAGCCGGCCGGCGGCACGATCACCCCGGCCTCGCCCTGGATCGGCTCAACCAGAAAAGCCACGGTGTTAGAGGTAATGGCCGCTTCCAAAGCCTGGGTGTTGCCGTAGGGCACGGTCACAAAACCGGTCGGAAAGGGGCCAAAATCGGCCCTGTACTGTTCTTCGGAGGAAAAGCCGACGATGGCAATGGTGCGCCCGTGGAAATTACTGCTGCACACAATGATTTCGGCCTGCTCCGGGGCCACCTTTTTAACCTGGTAGCCCCACTTGCGGGCCGCTTTGAGGGCCGTTTCCACCGCCTCGGCCCCGGAGTTCATCGGCAGGGCCAGCTCATAGCCGGTGGTTTCACACAAAGTTTGATAAAATTGGCCCAGCTTATCGTTGCGAAAGGCCCGCGAGGTCAGGGTAAGCTGCTGGGCTTGCCGGATCATCGCCTGCACCAGCCGGGGGTGGCAGTGGCCCTGGTTCACCGCCGAATAGGCGCTGAGGCAGTCCAGGTATTTGTGGCCTTCCACATCATACAGCCACACGCCTTCGCCTTTAGTCAAAACCACATCCAGGGGATGGTAATTGTGCGCCCCGTACTGCTCTTCCAGGGCAATGTAGTTATGGGTGTCCATAAACGCTCCTCGTGGAGATCAAAGTTCAGACAATGCCGTCTGTCAGGGTAATTGTACCATAGGATGGGGAAAGGCGATATTGAATTGCGGTGATTGCTGCTGCTGGTTGACGCCAACCCCACTCACGATTATAATCTTCCCGGATATACGGATTGTTGCCTCTGCTCAAAGGATTTCTACCCCTTGATGTCGAACCATAAGATCTACCCTGGATTAGCCGCCGTCATCTTATTTATCCTCCTGGCGGCTCCCGGCTACAGCCAAACTCAAACCACAACTACGGCGGAACGGCTGGCCTTTGCCGCCTATCGTCACAGTCAATGGGATATTTACAGCATTGCCCCCGACGGCTCCGACCCGCGTCAACTGACCGACGACGCCTACGAAGACGCCGACCCGGCCTACTCTCCCGACGGCACAAAGCTGGCTTTTGCTTCTCGCCGCAATAATAATTGGGATATATACCTGCTCAACCTGCGCACCGGCCAGGAAACCCGCCTAACCGACTCGCCCCACTACGATGGCGCGCCCACCTGGAGTCCCGACGGCCAAAGCCTGGCCTTTGAGTCGTACCGGCAGGGTGATCTGGACATCTGGCAGATGGACGTGGCCGGCCGGAAAACGCCGCTGAACCTCACCCCTGAGACGCCGGAAGGCGATTTTGCCCCGGCCTGGAGCCCCGACGGGCGCTACCTCGCTTTTACCAGTTGGCGGCGCGACTCCAAAGATTTATTCATGCTTGAGGTGGCAAGCGGCGCAACCATCCGCCTGACTGGAACCCCGGTGGCGGAGGAGTGGCCGGCCTGGTCGCCAGGGGGCCAGCGCCTGGCTTTTGTCAGCGACAATCTGGGCGACCGGGAAATCTTTACCTTAAGCCCTGTTGAAACTTCCGAAGTTTCCAAAACATCGGAAGTCACGTCCAGGGTGGCCCCGCTTACCTGGTTGGGGCGCACCGACGGCCCGGCCTGGAGTCCCGACGGCCAACGGGTCGCCGCTGTTTTTCACCGCTGGGATGGTGATCTCATCACCCTGTCTCGATCCGGCCACAAGCACGGCCTGCCAGAGTTGATTACCCCGCCCCTGGTACTGCAAGGCCGGCTCACCTGGCACGCTAAGGCGGTCAATGCCGGTTGGCCCATAGCAGAACTGGCCGAGGCCGGCCCCTCCCGGCTGTATGAAGAAAAGCTGACCCGCAACGAGAACCCCGACGATGAACCCTACAACCTTGTTCGCCTAAATGATGTGACCGCCGGCACACCCTGGCTGGCCGACACGGTGGACGACTCCTTCCGGGCCTGGCGCAGCCGGGTGCGGGCTGAGGTGGGCTTTGACTTTTTGAGCCAGCTTTCCGACGCCAGCCGCGACGTAGGCCAGGTGAGCGATACTACCCAGTACGCCAGTTGGCACAAGAGCGGCCGGGCCGTTGATACCCTGTTTGACTATTTTTTGGGCGCTCAACTGGCCCACGAAATTGTGCGAGAAAATTACAACGGCAACACCTATTGGCGCATCTTTTTGCGCTGCAGCGACCAGAGCGGACGCTGCGGCCGGCCCCTCACCGCCAACCCCTGGGATTACAGCGACCAGGCTCGCACCAAAATTGCCCCGGAGCAGGGCGGCCTGGAGAAGAAAAACCTGAGTGGTTATTATGTAGATTTCACCGCCTTAGCCCGCGAGTACGGCTGGGAGCGCATCTCCTCCTATGACGATGTAGACTATAGCTGGACCTGGCACTTTTTGGCTTTTGAATATTGGCATTACCAAAAAACGCTCAGAACCGGCGTTAGTCCCAACCGCCGCTCCAATTGGTACCGGGCGATGCTAGATATTTATCCTCCCAAAACCCTGGAAAAATATTTTACCTGGCAGCAAATGCGCTCGGTGGGTGATGATCCCTACCTGATTGCCCTCAAAGGAGTCCCGCTGCCCCTGGAAGTCAGGCCCTGGTGGGCGCTGATAGAGCAGGCGCAATAATTTTAGGATAAGTGGTTCCAAATTTACCGTATGGCGGCATGCCTATGCCGCCTGCAGACGCAGCGGAATGTGTCTGCTACAAGTAAAAATTGGATCTGCTGAGGATTGATTTCCCTGCATGTACGTCTCTGATCCCGCTCAACTCAATATTCAACATTTGCAGCAGGTGGGCCTCTTTCAGGGTCTCACCGCTACCGAACTGTGGGCCATTTACCGGGCCGGCCGCCTGATCCAGGTGGCGCAAGGTACCTATATTTTTCATCAGGGCGACCCGGCCAATGTCTTATATGTCCTTTCGATGGGGCAGGTAAAAATGACCCAGGTGGGCGCAGAAGGACACCAGGTTTTGGTGCGGATTGTTAACTCCTCCGAAGATTTTGGCTCGGTGGCCGTATTTAGCAACATCCCTTACCCGCTCTCGGCCCAGGCCAGCGAGAATTGCGTCCTCCTCACCTGGGAAAAAGATGTCATCACCCGGCTGATGTCCACCTATCCCCGGATGGCGCTCAATGCCCTGCGTCTTTTGGCGGAACGATTCAAAGATTTACAGGACCGTTACCGTGAACTGGCGACCGAACGGGTGGAACGGCGCGTGGCCCGCACCCTGCTGCGGCTAGTTCAACAACTTGGCCGGGGTGAAGAAGGTGAGGTGGTTTTGGCGCTCTCACGCCAGGATTTAGCCCAGATGACCGGCACCACCCTGTTCACCGTCAGCCGGATTCTCAGCCAGTGGGAACAACGCGGCCTGGTAGAAACCGGACGAGAAAAAGTGATGATTCGCCAGCCGCAGGGGTTGACCATGGTTGCCGAAGACCTGCCTTAAAAGCCCGGCTTTACTTGTGACAAACTTCTCAACCTTTGCTCCTTGTTTGCGCTAGCGCAAAGACAGCCGCACTGTTTTCCGTTATCCTTAACTTACAGCGTCTAAGCGCCTACCAGAGAACTGGCCGGCCGGGTTTCCAGGCCCGGCCCTATGGCCTTACCTTCGCAGGGGATACTGCGGGAGTTTTTGGTTGGTTTTTAAGCGTCTTTAACGGAGGGTAGGTATGCAACTGGGATTTTTGCCGTTATTGTTGAGCAGCACCATTGGTATCTTGTTGGGTCTGGGTGGCTATACCGTC
>CAZDMM010000588.1:0-5149 GCA_964505845.1 uncultured Caldilineaceae bacterium | reverse complement strand
GGAGATTGGATTGGTGATCATTGGCTTTGTTATCTCGGCATGGACCATTCGAGCCATCTGCCGGACGGCCAAAGTTAGTTGTCCTCGGCCAATGGCTGCGGCGCCCTACCTTGTCCTGGCGGGGTTATACACAGTCACTTTCATCACCTTATTTGCCTTGCCAATGGTGACGAGAGTATCATAAAGGGGGTAGGAATGAGAACCTTTGCCTGGAATATTCGTACCGTCGTAACCGTCTTTATCGCGGTTGGGTTGACCGCCTCTGTCGGGGCCATGGGGGTATGGCTCCTCTTAAGCGGACAGCCGGGGACCGGCATGATGGAGGGAACTGGCCATATCCAGATGATGGCCACTGGCGAACACCCGGCAGTGATGGGGACGGCCATACCCGGTCATATGATGGGCGTTCCCGCCGACCGAGGAGTATGGGGCGGTTACACCGGAACGATCGGGCTGGTCATGATTCTGGTCTTTGTGGCCTTGGTGGCCTTACTGCTCTATAAGTTGTTGAGCGAACGGCCAGGCCAACCTCAACCGGGTGGGTGCTGGAATTGCGAACGTCCCATAGAAACCGATTGGACAATCTGCCCCTACTGCGGGGTCGAACTGGTCGAAGCAGGTCGGCAGCCCAGCCCCCTTGAGACTTGATGTTGGCCTGGTTTCTAACAGTATGATGCTGAGGAGATAGATTGGCGATGGAAAAAACCACTATTATCCGTGTCGTGCTGGCTGACGACCACACCTTCATCCGGAAAGGCATCCGTGATTTTCTAGAGGAAGAGGATGATATTCAGGTATTGGCCGAAGCCACCACGGGCACTGAAGCGGTCGCCTTGACCCTGCAACACCAGCCCGATGTGGCCGTGCTTGATATTCAAATGCCGGAAATGACCGGGATCGAAGCTGCCCGACAGATCAAAGCTAAAGCGCCCGAAGTACAGGTGTTGGTCCTGACAGCCTACGACGACGACCCTTATATCTTCGCCATGCTCCAGGCAGGAGCCAGTGGTTATGTCCTCAAAAATGCTCCCTCCGCAGAATTGGTGCGGGCGGTGCGGACGGTGGCAGCGGGTGGATCAGCCCTGGACCCAACCGTAACCGCCAAAGTCATGGCCCAGTTGCATAGCGGTAAGCCGTCCGGGGCGCAAGCGGTGGTCGAAAAGCTGACCCAGCGGGAGCTAGACGTACTGCGCCTGGCGGCCAAGGGCCACACCAATCGAGCCATCGGCCTTGATCTGAGCATCAGCGACCGGACCGTGCAGGGCCATCTGGCCAATATTTTTGGCAAGTTGGGAGTAGCCACCCGGACGGAAGCGGTGCTCTTGGCTATGAAGCAGGGTTGGATCACTCTGGACGAAGCTGTGGAGTAACTGTGTTGCGGCTACTGGGCCGTCTACTATCCGGAAACCATTTTAAATGTCGAAGAAATTACTCTTTACCAGGGGCCGTTGATGGTTCACCTTCAAGGTCATATAGAAGCTTTGGACTGAAAAATTGCTTCACGTATTTTCGTTGAGATCCGAGACTGAGTCTCCGGTGAGCTTTGTCTCCAGAGGCGTCGAAACTCCTTGTCGGCCTCAGATTGGACCGATGGCCCCCTTGGCCTCCCCAATGCAGACTTGGCCTTCCACAATCCCCAATTCATAGGGCGACAATGGCCGCGGCGGTGGTCCGGAGATGACTGAACCGTTCAATGGATCGTATCGCCCATCGTGGCAAGGGCATTGGATCACTTGGCGCTGGTCATGCCAATAGACAATACAGGCTAGATGGGTACAGATGGCCGAGTAAGCCTTAATGCCGCCGGCTGCGGTGTTGACGACGATAACCGGCTTATCATTAACCTGCACAACCTTGCCGCTATTCAGTGGGAAATCACTGACCTTGCCCACCAGTGTCCGCCCTCCCTCACTGCTGCTGGCCCGAGCCGCTGGCCATAGGTAGCCGACGATGGGTGCCAGTACCCCACCCAGCGTGCTCACCAATGAAAAGCCCAGTAACCAGCGGATGAGGTGGCGCCGAGTCATTTTGGTCGCCTCAATTTTTGTTTGCATTTCAAACTTCTTGTCCACAAGATACCTCCTATCCGGGGCAACTGACCCGCCCACTTTTGTTCCATTCTCAGGATACCCTCATTGACCCAAGCGCAATAGCGCCGTTTTGCCCGTTTGAGCATAGGCAAAATAGCCTGTCGGCCATCAGGCTAGACAGTGCTAATGTGCGTGGATATTTAGGATATGATAATCAACAAGTAGATGAAAATTAGCTTCCTGGGCCGACCAGTTGCTCTACCCGATGTGCTCGCTTTAACCAGTTGTCCCGCCAGGTTATGAACTGATCCAGCCGCGTCCGCAAGGTCTCGTCACCAGTTAATCGGTAAAAGGTCATCTCGCACACGCAAAGGCGGTGAGTCAGCGCTAATTGTTCCAGATTCTCCAAGGCGGTGATTACTTCACCCTCAGTTTGTCTCAGATGCCCGGCCAGTTCAGCGGCTGTCATCGCCATGCGAGGATAATTCCACAAGTGGAGAAGCAGGTCGCGTTCGAGCGGGGAATTGAGCAGATTAGCTGCCAGTGCAGCGACGTCAGGAGGCAAGTCGCACAGCAAATCTTCGGCAGGCGTTTCTTGAAATTGGAAGAGCCGGAAGCCCTCGTCTAACTGCGCCTGACGCGGTGGCCCCGAAAAACATGCTACGAGAGTCAAAGCGCCTTGACGCAGAAAGTAGATAACCGGGCCATTGGGCAGGCCAAGATGATGCAATCCATCCGGTTGAGGTTTACCCTGGAATGAGGCAAGCATCGGGTCCAGCACACTTTTGTCCAGCCGGAAGTCTCCTTGATGGTAAACAGGCAGACCCCGCTCGTCGTAGATTGTGAGCGCCAGTAGTTCCGAGGGGCGGCGCAGACGCACGATGATGAAAATGGTCGCCAAGAGAAGCAGAGCGTACCATGAATGAGTGAGGTAGGTCACAAACCCGACAACTGTCACGGGGTGCGTTTTCAGAAACCAGAAGAGTGAGCCGATTAGCCAGCCAATCAGAGCCAAAGTGGCAATCGCCGTCCAGGTATTTACGTAGCGCAAATAGGCTATAATACGCTTCATCCTCCCACTCCGATACTTAGCTCACCGTCGGTAAACTGGCCTCTTGGATTCTAAAATTGGCTAGGATTGGGATTTTCACCACAATAAATCTTACCTCTTGTCAGATACAATCCCATTTAATTTATAAGGAGGATGTGAGGAGGTATATCAGTGAAAAGATTATCAATAATATTGTCGCTCATGCTGTCTCTCGGTGTGGCATCAACCGTTTCCGCCGAACATGGCGAGCCTGTAAACGGGTGTCCAAAGCCCTTCGAGTTACACCACGCTGCGGATCATGATCAAGGTCATGAAGGTGAGCACCGGCATATAGGCTCAAACACAGATCGTAATGGGGATGCTCTCTTTTTCTTCATTGGGGAAGCAGGTTAGAGGCCAATCGCAGTATTGCGGCTGGCCCCCATTATTTTGCATCTTGAGCGACGCTTTGGTGGGCACTAACAGGATAGGACTTTAGGCTCAGTATAACTGCGTTAGCTATGGCCCACCAGCGCCAATTGGCCTGTGGCGAGACAGGCAAAATGGCCTGTTTTGAGGTAGGTTGTAGGAGAGGTCCGGTTTTTATGGAATTGTTGCCACCAATCGCCAGGGTTTGCTTGAGTTCCGAGACAGGATTGGCTAATGTTGGTCTCCCAAGGCCTTCTCCAACGTCTCGTGTGCTTCGTCAGTTTTGCCTGCTTTCAAGTCGGCCAGGATGTGCTCAATGGCCTCTTTCAGGTCGCCTTGGGCCAGGTCCAGGGCTGTTTCCAATTTGGATTGGGCATCGGTGGTCATGCCCATCTTGAGGTCTTCTAGCGCAGCGCGAGCTTCTGTCTCGCCCGGCTTGATTGGCATTGATTCGCCCTGCATACCAGGCATTTCCTGATTGTGCTCATCACCTGTCTGATCGTGCTCACCGCCTGCGTGGGTCGCCTCAACCTTTTCGATAGCTTGATTGGCCGTGGCGATGTCGCCTTTCTTCAAAGCATCCAGCGCTGCGTTAATCAAATCGAGTTGTTTACCAGACGTAACTTTGGCCGCTTCTTCAAGGTGATGTTTGGCATCCTCAACTTCATCATGCTCCAACGCATGCGCAGCGTTGTGTAGATGTTCCTCAGACCCGGGCAGGTTGACCGTTTCACCCCGCTGCCAGGCCCGCAGCAGCGCCACCAGGTCACGGATTTGCTGCGGCGAAAGCACGGTGCCCCAGGTCGGCATGCCCTTAGCTGGACGACCTTCAGCGATGGTGTTGGTATACCATTCGTCGTCAAACTGGGTCAGTTTGGCCGGGTCGTTGAGGGCAACGGCGCGCTCAGTGCCCCGACCGTTTTCGCCGTGGCAGATGACGCAAGTACTACTGAAGATGACCAGTCCTTGCGCCGGATCACCTTTCTGCGCCTCAGCCTGGCGATCAGGCGCAGTCGGTTCCCAGTTGCGGATAAAGGCGACAAGTTGGCTCACCTGCTGATCGGTCAGCGGGCCGCCAAGTGACTGATTCCAGGCCGGCATTTCGCTGCCGGGCACGCCGGAACTGAGGAGACTGAAAATTGTTTGATCATTTATATCAGTCAGAAACTGCTTGTCATTGAGCGGGGGGCCGTCTACACCCTCACCTTGCTTGCCGTGACAAGTGATACAGTAAGTCCCAAAGAGCGTGCGGCCTTCGTCCACGGCTTGCGACTTATCGCGAGCTTCGTCGGCGGCAATCCGCGCCGGTTCGCGGAAAATATAGATTTGGAATGAGGCCATGATTGCCAGCGTCAGGGCGAAGGCGACAGCAACGAACGGCGTGTAATTTTCTCTTGGGCGCATGGCTCCTCCTTTATATCCGAGTTGCCTGTGATGGGTCAAATTTGTCGCGCTCGATTGGATTGCCGGTATCTACAACGACCTGCCCGTCCACAATTTCAATAGGGAAAAGATCCAGCGGGCGCGGAGCCGGGCCGCCCATGACTTCGCCCTTAGTGTTGAAGAGCGAACTGTGACACGGACAGTGAAACTGTTTTTCATCGTCACGCCAGGGGACAGTGCAGCCCAGGTGGGTGCAGCGTTGCCACAAAGCTAACAT
>CAZDMM010000587.1:0-5153 GCA_964505845.1 uncultured Caldilineaceae bacterium | reverse complement strand
TACACTAAGCATAAAGGCGCTTTCGAGCTGGCGCTCAAAATGAAACAAGCGCGCCAGGCCCAGGCTGATCAAGGTCATCAGCAGGTACAGGAGCAGCACCATGCCCAAAATCTGCCCGATTTCGGCGGCTTGAATATCAGAATGGGCCAGGCTGGTCAGGGCCAGAGACGGGCTAAACAGATAGAGTACAATCCGCGAGAGGGAGCGCGGGTCAATGGTGAAATGCCGGCCCATCAGGGCGGCCAGCCCAACGACTACAAAGATGGGGGCGATGATGGTGAAGATGATTGTCAGGATGGATGACATAGGATGAAATTATGGTGGTGCAGCTAACCTTTCTGCTGTAAAGCGAGTTCAATGACTTCTTGAGCGCAGCCCCAGGAAAGGGTAAAGCCGGCGCCGCCGTGCCCGTAATTGTGGATAACGGTGCAGCGTTCCGAGACCGGTTCTACTTCCAAACGCACCTCGGTGCGGCCTGGACGCAGCCCCACCAGGTGCTCCAGGATTTTACTTTCGTATAGAGAGCTTGTTAACTGCTGGCATGCAGTCAAAATACGGCGGGCGGTAGCCGGGTCAACCTCTATTGAATCATCGTGTTCCTGGGCTGTGCCGCCCAAAATGCAATCGTTGCGGCGGGGGATGATATAAAGCGGGGCCTGCGGGTCGGTTTCGGCCATGAAGCAGTGGGGCACAGCCGGCGCCTGAACCTGCATAATTTGCCCCCGGATGGGGTAGACGTGCGGGTCGCCGGCAAGCTGGCCTGCGCCCAAGCCGGTGCAGTTGATAATCAAGCGGGTTTCCGGCTCTAACTGGGCCAGGGAGGTGATGGTACGCTGTTGGATGAGTCCGCCCAGGCCCTCAAAGCGGCTCATCAGATAGGGCAGGTAAAGGGGCGTCTCGATGAGCGGAACCTCAACGGTGAAGCCGGCCTGATACCCCGGCGGCAGCTCATCCGTCGCCAGCCGGTCAAAGCGGCGCACCGCTGTTTTCCACCAGGGGTTGGGCGCGGGCCGGTCAAACAGTTCAACCAGCTTGATAAGCGACACCCCGCTTTCCTGGAACTCGGCCAGGCGATAGAACTCGTCCAGCGAATGCTGCCCCCACTTGAGAACGCGCTGTTCCGGCTGGACTTTGTAAGGAAACCAGATGGCGGCGGCTTTGTTAGAGGTGGTTTGAGGCGGCAGCTCGCGAGCCAGAATCGTCACCTCAAAGCCCTGCTCCAGCAGGCGAATTCCACAGCTCAGGCCGGAGACGCCGCAACCCAACACCACCACTTTGGTAATCATCCCGCTATTCTACTTGGGAGTGGGGAATTAGCAATTTGTGGGTTTCACCTTCCCGGAAGCTATCAGCTTCTGGGAAGGTTGCCTAAAATTACTGGGTCAGCTTAAAGCTGTAAGGGGCAACCTGGGTGGTGACCGGGGTGAGACCGCTGATAATGAGGACGGCTCGCTGGACGCTGCTGCCCAAACCCGGCACGGTCAGCGTGCCCCGGTTGGCCGCGTCGAGGGGGATCCGCTCTAGTTTAACCTGGCTACCAATTTCCAGTACCTGGGCCAGAAAATGCTGGGGTAAAATATTGTCTATGCGGACAAAGCCCTCCGCCTGCCAGCCGGCAGCGCCGCCTTCGGCGTCATCCCTAAAACCGATTTCGGGGATGTTGATGTCGTCAATAGTCCAGCCGGGGCGATTGACGGCGTCATCGGTGACATATTCAAAGCGCACCAAAATTTCCTGGCCGGCGTAGGGAGTTAAATCCAACTTTTCTTCAATCCAGGTTGGCCCGCCGCCAGAGAGGCCGGTGTAGCCGGGGCCGTAGGCGTTGCCGCTGGGATTGGTGGTGGCGCTGTGGGGAGTCTGCAAGATGGTCCAGGTGCTGCCGCCGTCGGTAGAAACTTCCACATACCCGTAATCCCAATCCGGTTCAATATCATACCAGGTCCAATAGTTGAGGGTGGCGGTGGTAACGCCGCGCAAATCAAAGGCGCGGGTTAAACGGGTATTGGTTTCATCGCCGCGATGACTGTACCATTGATATTTGCCGCTGTGAGCCTCATTATCCACAACCTTAACCTGGGCAGCGCCGCTAAAGTCAATGGTCAGGTTGCCCTGGCCGGTCAATTCAATGTAATCGCCGCCGTATTGATGCACCTCGGCTGCGCTCTCAGCCGGGAAAACGCTGTAATGGTCGGCAATGGTCAGCGGGTCGAGGGTTAAATCTTTATAGCCCCATTGCCCCTCGCCGGCGGTGGGGTTGTTCAAATAGTTGGCTACCAGGAAATCGGCAAAAATGTCGTTAAACCGTTCCGGGCGACCGTGTTCGGCCAGGACGGCGTTAAAGCCGGCGATGCCGTTGTTGGGGTTGGCGACCATGGCCTGGGTCAGCTCTTCGCCAAAACGCTGCAAAAAGTAGGCCATAAAAAGGAAACTACCGCCGTAGTTGGCGGCGGCTTCGTTGGGCGAGTCGGCCCAGCTATTGAGTTGGGTATCCGGCGCACTCCGAAAGACTCCTACAAAGCTGCTGGAGCCATAATGATTGATGAAGGGGGCTAACTCGCTCAAGCCCTCGTTAACCCAGGTGCTTTCGTTACGGTCCTGGTTCCAGTGAATCATATGCTGAAATTCATGGGCCAGCACGCTGTCAAAATAGGTGTTGCCGGGCGGCAGCGCCTGCAGGTTGATATAAAACATTTCGCGCTCGTTGCTGTAAGGCTCGGCCAGATGAGAAAAGGAGTTAGAGGCAGAGAACAGGCCGGCCACTCCGGGCACATTGCCCATGAATACATTGATATGAACATCGCTGTCTACGCCGGGCGACCACTCGCTGCCAAAAAAGGCGCGATTGGTAGGGTAAGTTTGGTTCTCAAACTGCTCGGCCGAACGCTGCAAATCGGCCGGTGAAACTTTAAACCCATCTTCTACCCACCAATAGGAGTGAGGGGTAATATACTGCAGGCTGGCTTTGGCCTGGAATTGGCGGGGCGGGGTCTGGCTGTTATCAATTACCCAAAAGGTTTCTTGAGCGCCCACCTGGTAAGCGGTTGGCGTAGTTTTGGCAATTTCCGGCACTTCTTTGCCGGCGTGTTTTAGCCGCATGGCCAGCAGGCGCTGGTCTCGGATGGGCAGGTTGGCTTCTAGCAGAAGTTGTTCGGTGGAAGGTTGCAAGGGGCTGGCCTGACCGGATTGCAAGGCGGTGGGCGTTGGTGGGGGTGGGGTGGCCGTAGGCGGGGCAGCGGTTGCGGTTGCGCTTGGGGCAGGGGTGGGAGATGGCGCAACTGCCGCCATACCCTGAGGGGTAACTTCAGGCAGGGGCAGGTCGGTGGGACGCTGCGCCCATTGTTGGCTGCCCCACAGCGCCGCCCCTGCACAACACAGCAGGGCCAGCAGCAGGGCAGCCCCGCCAACTATGAAGAGCCAGGGTTTTTTGAACAAAGGTTAGTTTCCTATGGCCGGCGGTAAGCGTCTTTGTAAAGACCCTTGTCGCAGTCCCAATGGCAGACCCAGTCGGCATTGATGATGGACTCTTTGGGTGTGATCACCTGGATTTTGACATCTTCCGATAATTTGGTGTACTTGCCGCATTGAGCATTAAAGCTGCTGTTAAAGTCACACTCATATTTGACCACGGTCAGCCACCACCAGCCTTGAGCGGTGGCGATATTAGGCATAACAATATCCCACTCACCATCGCCTTTATCGGGGTACCAGCGGCTGGCGCCGGTGGGGTGAGAAAGCACCCGGAAGGCCCCGTTGTCGGCCAAAACACTAAAACCGTTAACCAGGCCGCCGCCTTCTGTTTTAATCCGGCCTTTAAATTGGACAATCGCTCCGTTTGGCGAGGCGTGCCAGCCGGTGGGGGTAAATTGGTATTTGGGGGCCGGGGTTGGCGCTGGCTGCTGTTCTTGCGGCTGTGGGGCCGGGGCAGGGGCTTGAGGCGGCGCTGCCGGTGGTGGGGGGGCCTGGGCAATCGGCACGGTTTGCGGGTCGCCATTAATTTGGACCAGTTTGGCAAAAATCCAGCCTACCCCGCTGGCGCTGGGGTATTTGATTTGCAGCCACGAGGCGTCGGCGTTGCGGCCCAACACCGGGGCCGACTGGCCGGCCGGTCCCGGCCCAATGATTGGATAATTGGTGCCCGGCCCGCCCCGCACGTTCATATCTTGCAATACGGTAATGCTGACCGGGCCGCCGGCCGCGGCAGACTCGCTGGAGGCCGGCGGGGTGGGTGTTGGTACCACCGAGACCGGCTGGGCGATGGGGACGGTGGGGGTGGCGGGCGGCTGAGTGGGCTGGGGGGTAATGGTTGGCAGCTCTACAAAGGCGGCTCCTTCAGCGGTAGGGGTAAAAGTAGGCATGGGGGTACGGGTGGGCACAACCTGGGGTTTGGCGTTGGCCTGGCCCAATAAACCCGATAAACCACATCCCAATGAAACCAAAGCCAAAATCAGGGGAAGGCTAAAAATTAATAATTGGGTTTGATATCTATGTACTGTCATCCCGAGTTCTCCACAGCTAACTGCTAAAGCATAAAGTTAAGTGTAACCCAACCAGGCAAAATTTCAAGGCGACTGTTGTTTAAAGAAATCAAAGTGGACATATTGGCGCGGCTCGGCGTTGAAGGTAACTTCAACCTCTGGCGAAACCTGCACTCCCCCTTCGACCAGTTGAATTTTGTATAGGCCGGGGGTATAGGGCCTGATTTCCAGTTTGGTGTTCATCCGGTGATTATCACCGGTGCCGGGTGCGGTACTATCGGCGGTGCCGGAGCCGGAAGGCTCGCTCAGGTAGGTGTTGCCATCGGGAGCGATGGCCTTGATCTGGAAGTTGGATAAAGTTTTAAACTGTCCCGGCCCAATATCCAGGCGAATCCAGCCGGTGATGCGGGTTTCGCCGGGCGAGCCGGTATCGTGCTGATAATATACCACATTAAAAGGAAAGGCCGGGGTTGGGGTGGCGGTCGGTTCGGCCGGGGTAGGAGTTGGGGGCGGTTCGGCCGGAGCCGCCGGCTCAACCGGGGCGGCGGCGGGCTGGGCGGGTTGGGCCGCCACCTTTGTATTTTGAGGCGTCGAGGTTGGACTGGGCGTCTGGGTGGGGGATGGAGTAGGAGTGCTGGTTTCGGTGGGAGTAGCGCTGGGGGTAGGCGTCGCTGTTTT
>CAZDMM010000586.1:0-5162 GCA_964505845.1 uncultured Caldilineaceae bacterium | reverse complement strand
TGGGGATTTTGCCTTCCAGGGTGATGTCTCCATCCTGGGCCAGCCACGTCCCTTTGCCCCGCTGCGCAAAACCGGTCGCTTCCAGGCTGAGAGCGGCCATGATGGTAAAAGCATCGTGCAGCTCAAAAAAGTCAATCTCCTCCGGCCCTACCCCGGCCTGGCGATACGCTTTGTGGGCCGAGTCTTCAGCCGCTTGCAGCCACAATGGGTCGCGCCGGTCGTGAATGCTCAGGCTGTCTATGGCAATAGCGCTGCCCCGGATGCGTACCGCATGATCGCTAAATTCGCGGGCCACTTCGGTGGGGCACAGCACCACGGCCGCCGCCCCGTCGGCCATGCCGGTGGCGTCAAGCAGACCAATCGGGTCGGCAATCATATCGGAACGCAAAAAATCTTCCCGGCTGATGGGGGATTGGAACATAGCGTTGGGGTTGCGCGACCCGTTGGCGTGGGCGTTGATGGCAAAACCGGCAAAGGCCTCACGGGTCAATTTATACTCATACAGGTAACGCTGCATAATCAGGGCATTCAGCGCCACAAAACTGACGCCATGAATGACCTCGTACTCGGCGTCGGCGGCAGAAGCCAGGCCGGCCGTCAAGCGGCTGCCCACATCGTCGGTCATCTTTTCTACGCCGAGGGCAATCACAATATCCTGCAAGCCGCTGGCCACCCCAATGTAAGCCTGTCGAAAAGCCGCCGCGGCGCTGGCGCAGGCGGCTTCAACCTTGACCGCCTCGATACCCCGCAGCCCGGCAAAATCGGCCACCAGTGCGCCCAGGTGAGCCTGCCCGGAAATCTCGCCGGAGAGCATGTTGCCCACATACAGCGCGTCGGCCCGCTCCACGTTGGCGTCACGCATAGCCGCCGCCAAAGCCTCATAACTCAGTTGGCGCAAACTTTTATCCCAATGTTCCCCAACCGGGGTTTGTCCAATTCCAACAATGGATACGTCTCTCAAAGTAAACTCCTAAAATCGTGTCAGGTGCCAGGTATCAAGTGTCATGTGTCAGGTGTCACGTGACACACTTCCATACATGACACTTGACACTTCCCCACCTGACACTTTCCCACTTGACACTTCCTAATGCATTTGCAGCTTTTGGCGATAGCGCACATAGGTAGCGTAATCAATTTCTACCCGGCGGTTGATGTACATTTGGGTGGTGGGGGCGGCCTGCTGCCGGCCGGTTATCCGCTCCGTTACCTGCAGGGCAAAGGCATCGCTGCCGGCCCCGGAACCAAAGGAGATGCACAGGATGCGCTCGCCAGGCCGGGCGATGTCCAGCACGGCGGTCAAGCCCAAAATACTGGCCCCGGCATAGGTATTGCCGACCACCGGCACCAGCAGCCCCGTGACCCACTGCGCCTTTTCAAAACCGAGCGCGGCGGCGGCCTTTTCCGGGAACTTTTTGTTGGGCTGGTGCAGCACCACGTGGGCAAAATCTTTGGCGGTATAACCAAGCTGGCTCATAAACTCTTGCCCGGCGGTGAGCACATGATGAAAGTAAGCCGGCTCGCCGGTAAAGCGCTGGCCATGGCTGGGGTAGTGAGTGGTGGGCCGCCGCCAAAAGTCGGGGGTATCGGTTACGTAGGAGTAGCTGGCTTCAAACACCGCCAGGCTTTCCGCCGCCGGGCCAATGATAAAGGCGGCCCCACCGGCGGCGGCGGTATATTCCAGGGCATCGCCGGGGCGACCCTGAGCCGTATCTGCCCCAATGCCCAAAGCATAATGGGCCATGCCGCTGCCCACAAAGCCGATGGCGGCCTGGATGGTTTCGGTGCCGGCTTTGCAAGCAAACTGCCAATCGGCGGCCTGGGTGTAGGGTGTTGCGCCAATGGCCTCGGCGATGATGGTGCTGGTCGGCTTGACGGCGTAAGGGTGGCTTTCGCTGCCAACCCACACCGCCCCAATTTCTTGCGGGTCAATTTGAGCGCGGGCCAAAGCGTTGCGAGCCGCTTCTAACCCAATGGTCATGGTATCTTCATCGGGGCCGGGCACGGCTTTCTCTTTGATGGGCGTCGGGCCGCTGCCGCCGGTCCATACTCGCGCCACCTCTTTGGCCGGGATGCGATAGCGGGGAATGTAGGAACCGTAACCGACAATGCCGGTAGCGGCGTTAGGTTTCATTAAAGGCATAGATGTTTACTCCACAAGGGGTAGTGCGTGGTGCGTGGTGCGTGTTCCGTATTTTACGCACTACGCACTACGCATTACGCATTATTTCTCTGGCTCGCTCAACCCGAATATTTCCTTCGGCGACCAGTTGGTCGGCGAGGTGCTGCACCTGCGCCCCGCTGGCTCCGGCGGCCAGGGCTACCTGCCGGGCGTGCAGGCGCATGTGACCGCGCTGAATCCCCTCACTGGCCAGCGCCCGGATAGCGGCCAGGTTTTGAGCCAGCCCTACCGAAACCATAACTTCGGCCAACCGGCGGGCGTTTGGCTCACTCAAAATCTTCATTGCTGCCCGCGCGGTGGGGTGGGCGCGAGTCGCTCCGCCCACCGTGCCGACGCTCAACGGCATATCCAAAATACCGCGTAAATGAGTCATTGGTAATTGACTATTGGTTGTGATGAGTGACCACTCCGTCAAACTGGTGTAGCGGCCGCTGCGGGCGGCGTAAGCGTGCGCTCCGGCTTCCAGGGCGCGCCAATCGTTGCCGGTGGCCAGGGCGACGGCGTCAACTCCGTTCATCACCCCTTTGTTGTGGGTGGCGGCGCGATAGGGGTCGGCGGCGGCAAAAGCCCAGGCTTCAAAAATGGCGCGGGCCACTTGCTCGCCGGGCAAGCCATCGCGCGCTAACTGCTCCACCGGGATGAGACATTCGGCGCGGGCGGTGCGGCGGTCGGTCAGGTTGGAGAGAATCCGCAAATTGACCCGCCCGCCGGTAATTCGTTCCACCAGCGGGGCCACCGACTCGGCGGCGGTATTGACCGCGTTGGCCCCCATGGCGTCACGGCAGTCATACAAAAGATGGAGGATGAGCATGGGGCCGGCCGGTGTATCGGGCAAGGGCCGGCACTCAATACTTTTAGCGCCGCCGCCCAATTTTTGAATGGTAGGATGGTGCTCATTGGCCGCAGCCAGCAGTTCCACCTCGGCGGCTTTCAATCTGGCCTCAGCTTCGGCCAGGTCGGCCAAATCCATAATTTGCACCTGGCCGATCATCACCGGCTCGCTGCTGCTGGTTTTAAAGCCGCCCCCGGCGCGGGCCAGCTTGGCCGCAAAGCTTACCCCGGCCACGATGCTTGGCTCCTCAACCACCATCGGCACGACCATCTCGCGTCCATTGATCAGAAAATTGGTAGCCAGGCCAAAAGGCAGGCTATAGCGCCCCACCACGTTCTCAATCATCACCTCGGCCTGCTCGGCCGACAGGCCATCGGTCAAGGCGGCGGTTTCGGCAGGGGTCAGACCGGCATATTCGGCTAATCGCTGCAGCCGTTCTGCTTGACTCAGTTTGTATAACCGGGCCAGGTTGGCGACGTTACCCATGCTTAAAATTAAACCTCGGAAAAGAATTCTTACTCTCTCAGCAGACGCATCGGGATGCGCCTGCTACAAGCAAAAATTGGATCTGCTCTCAGCAGACGCGTCGGGATGCGCCTGCTACTGTAAACTACGGGCATTATAGCACGGGGAATCTCTCAAAAACTCTCAGTTTTGTGTAAAAAATCACGCACCCATCCTACTTTGGGAGAGGAGCGCGGAGGAGGGGGTTAAAAAGACTCTCAAAAACTATCAAATGGAAGAAAAAAGGTGTCTTCTCAAAAATCCGGGGGGTAAGTTAAGGAAGAGTGGAAGGATAGAGGGGTGGAGGGCTGGATATTTGCCAACCTTCCTATGGGCAGCCTCTCACGAATCTGTGGTACACTACCGATGGTAAAAATTTGGAGTGCAAAAGCTATAGCTTTTGCACTCCAAAAAGCATCCTTCGATATGGCCTTCCCCTTCGGCAAGCTCAGGGTCGGCCTACTCAGGATGCTATCCCTGAGCTGTTAAGTTTTATGGGGTTTTTAGCCCTGGGCCGGCGCCTCGGCGGGAGGCCGGCCGATCAGGCGGCGGAAGAGGTTAGCAATTTCACCTCGCTGCCACGAGACCAGGATCGGCACGGCGTTGAAGATAGAGGAGTAAGTGCCGCTGATGATGCCCACCAGGATAATCGCCACAAACTGGCGCATGGTCGCGCCGCCAAAGATGAGAATGGCTGCCACCACAAACAGGGTGCTGATGGAGGTGGCCAAACTGCGGTTCATCGTTTCCAGGATGCTGCGGTTGCAGATGCTTTCAAACGGTTCGTTGCGGTGACGCGGCATATTTTCGCGCAGCCGGTCAAAAACAATGATGGTATCGTGAACGGAATAGCCGATCACGGTCAGCACGGCGGTTAAGAAGAGGGCGCTCACTTCCCAGCCCAACACCAACCCGGCGATGGCAAAGAGGCCGGTGGTGACCAGAATGTCATGCACCATCGCAATGACCGCAGCCACGCCATAGCGAAAGGCATTGGGCACGGCTCGGAAGGCAAAAACCAGGTACAGCAGAATGGCAATAGCTGCCGCCGTAACGGCCAGCGTGCCGGCCTGGGCCACCTCTTGCCCAATGGCCGGCCCAACCGAGTCAAAGCGCAGTTCGGTGAAATTGCCTAACCTGTCTTTTATGCGCTGTTCAACGGCGTTCTTGGCCTCGTCATCCAAAAACTTGGAGCGAATCAGGATGGTCTGCTGGCCTAGCTGTTCAGCGGTGGTAACAGAGGTATCTTTGTAATCCACATCGTTAAAGGTGAAATCGGTAAAAATTTCGCGCACCTGGGCAGGCTGCACCGGCTGGTCAAACTGCAGCTCCATGAGCGAGCCGCTGGTAAAGTCAATGCTCAGTTTTAGGGGGGTACCGAGTTGGATGGTCGAGAACAGCATGCCGATGAGACCGGGGATAATGAAGGCGGCGGACAAAATGTAATACCATTTCCGTTTGCCCACAATATCAAACAGCCAGGCGGCGGAACTGGGTGCGGTGTGAGAAATTTCGTCCTGGATATTGACCCCCATCAGGAAGGTATTGTTTTTCAACCCCTCGCCGGTGGCCGCCAGCATCACCCGCAGAAAGTTGCGGGTTACGGTGATAGCGGTAAAAAGGTGAGTCACTACCCCCAGGGCCAGC
>CAZDMM010000585.1:0-5164 GCA_964505845.1 uncultured Caldilineaceae bacterium | reverse complement strand
GTCCGGGAAGGTTTTAGACTCCAAGAAAGATATATTTGCCCCTACACCCTTAAAAAAAGACAGTATCACCACTCCGGCTTAACTTGACCGGGCCGTAGGTCAGGCGATGTAAGGAACAGGGGCCATGTTCGGCCAGCGCCGCTCGATGGCGTGGGGTGCCGTAACCTTTGTGTTGTTCAAAACCGTAGCCGGGATATTGTTGGCTCAATTCCACCATGAGCCGGTCCCGCGTCACTTTGGCGATGATTGAAGCGGCAGCCACGGTGAGGGAGATGGAGTCGGCTTTGGGGAAGCTGGTTTGGGGCAGCTTTACCGCCGGCAAAGCCAGGTGATCCAGCAGCAGGCAATCGGGTTGAAGCACAAGCTGGTTTAAGGCTTGCTGCATGGCGTAGCGAGTCGCTCCCACCACGTTCATCCGGTCCACCAACGCCTCCGGAGCCTGGCCAACGCCTACCGCCAGGGCCGTTTGCCAGATCAGGTCAAACCAGTGCGTGCGGGCAGCGGCAGATAATTTTTTGGAGTCATTCACCCCAGCCAAAATCTCCGTCAAGTCGGCCCGCTCCAGGGGTAAAATGACCGCCGCGGCTACCACCGGGCCGGCCCAGGCTCCTCGTCCGGCTTCATCCAAACCCGCTATAAAACGAAAACCCTGCTCTCGCAGGGCTGTTTCGTGCTGTAAATGCGGGGAGGAAGGTAATTGGTTACTGGTAATTAGTAATTGGTTGATTGCAATCTTCACAATATGGGCCTCTTGTAATCAATCTTCAATTACCAATCTCTAATTACCACCTACATGATACGTTTTTCTTTCAAACGGGCCGACTTGCCGCTCAAATTGCGCAGGTAGTACAGCTTGGCCCGGCGCACTTGCGCGTGGCGCAGCACCTCGATTTTTTCAAGGCGGGGCGAGTAAAAGAGAAAAGAGCGATCTACTCCAATGCCGTGCGCAGCAATCCGCCGCACGGTAAAAACTTTATTCATGCCACTACCTTTGATGGCCGTAACCACCCCTTGAAAAACCTGTACCCGCTCGCGGTTACCTTCAACAATACGCACGTGGACATTAACCGTATCACCCGGACGAAGCTCAGGCCGCTCCTCCGCCGCTTGCTGCATAGATTGGTATTCAACAGATTGGATTAAGTCAATTGCATGGGCCATTGGGTCACACCTCTTCACAAAAAAAGTGCTGGCGTTGGCCGCCAGTCACAAAAAAGAATTATAGCATAAAGGGGATGAGTCCAGCAAATTGGCTATTAAAATTTCTTCTGGTTCCTACGCGGAGCGTAGGAACCAGAAGAAATATAGGGCCGACCCAGCCTTGCTGTTTATCCCACTGATACATCACGCACTACAGCGCACCTTCATCTTCAGGAGGCTTTTGAACCAGACTCGCCAAAAACTTCCGGTCGGCTTCGCTGAGTGCGGCGGAGGCCAGCAAATCGGGGCGGCGAGCCAGGGTGCGCAGCAGCGATTGCTGCCGCCGCCATGCCTCAAGTTTGGCGTGGTGGCCGGAGAGGAGAATATCGGGGATGGGATGGCCGCGAAATTCGGCGGGGCGGGTGTAGTGGGGATATTCCAGCAGCCCCTCGGAGTGGGAGTCTTTGGCGGTGGCTTCAGGATCACCCAGCACGCCGGGGATGAGCCTAGTCAGCACATCTACCAGCACCATAGCCGCAATCTCCCCGCCGGAGAGGACATAATCACCAATGGAGATTTCGTCCGTGGCCAGGTATTGGCGCACGCGCTCATCTACCCCCTCGTAGCGGCCGCAAATCAAAAGCATACGTTCATGGGCTGCAACCAACTCACGGGCAACGGTTTGTGTGAGCACTCGGCCCTGGGGAGTCAACAAGATAATGGGCGGATAGCCTTGCTGCCGTAAGGTTTGGTAGCCTTCATCGGGTACTTTCACCCCCAAAATCGCCTCAACCGTATTAAAAATCGGTTCCGGCTTCATGACCATGCCGCCGCCGCCGCCGTAAGGCGTATCGTCGGTAACACGGTGCTTGCCGGGAGCGTAGTCACGGATATTGTGGAGCACAATCTCCACAAAACCCAGCTCTCTGGCCCGACCAATGATGGTCTCATCAAAGACGCCGGTAAACATTTCGGGGAAAAGGGTTAAAATATCAAAGCGCATAGAAGGACCGCGGATGACAGACTGCTGACCGCCCTTATTCTCTCAGCGGTCAGCGGTCTGCCGTCATTTTACCATAGAACTCTCATTTCCACGAAGTCGTCAAAATGTGTTGCAATCTTACATAATCTATGCTACACTATTGGCACTATTTTGGGTACAGACAGGCACATGAGCACGCACGCGTCGAATCTCTCCGATAGACTCCGCCAGGGCATCGAAGCGGCCCGTACCGGCAAAGAAAACGAAGCCAGAAGCCATTTGATTGCGGTTCTCAAGCAAGACCCCAACAACATCCCGGCTTTGCTGTGGCTGGCCTTTGTGCTGTCATCTCCGCAAGATACCATTCGTCTCTTGCAGCGGGTGCTGGCCCTTGACCCCACCAACGAGCGGGCCAAAGCCGGCATACGCTGGGCCAAAGAACGCCTGGGGCTGCCGCCGGAAGAAACGCCAGCGGCTGCGCCCGCCCCGCCGGAGGCAGCGGCCCCAGATGCGGCCCCAGCCGATTCCAGCGAGGCCAACGACTCGATCCGCTCGATTTTGCTGTCAGAAGAAGTGCAGCAAAAATCTAAAAAAGGGGCGTTGGCCCATCGCGCCCGCCGCACCATCAATCCTTTTATCGGAACCATCCTGATCATCATCGGCCTGGGGGTGATTGGGCTGGGCCTGAGCGCGCTTCTTTTTGGGCCGCCTCAAACCCTGGCTGCCTGGATGCCCACCGACCAACCGCCTCAAGCGGCCCTGCCGCCGGCTGTTTCAAAGCCGGGCGAGGCGGCTGTAACGCCCCAAATTACCAAGCCAAGTTTTACCTCCGCCTCAGACACCCTGGTTTTGCCCCAAAAGCCGGTAAAAACTGTGCTGACCAAACCTCACCACCCCACCGCACTGGCTCAAGCTGTAACTTTGCCCCACCTCCAGGCCAAACCTGAACCCATCCAGGTTGACCCGCTTAAGCTGGTTGGGCCTATTGGCCCCATGCCCTCGGCTGATCCGGCTAAAGCATCGGCAGGTAAACTGCAACTGGCCTACCAGCCTACCCAACCCAATGAAAAATGGATTGAGGTCAATGTCACCACCCAGCAGTTGATTGCCTGGGAAGGGGAAAAACCGGTCATGTTCTTTACCGTCTCAACCGGCTTGCCCGGCACACCCACCGTGTTAGGGCAATTTCATATTTATTGGAAACTAACCTCCACCCTGATGACCGGCTACAATTATTATTTACCCGACGTACCTTATACCATGTATTTTTACGGCGGTTATGGCCTGCACGGAACCTATTGGCACAGCAACTTTGGCCAGCCGATGAGTCACGGCTGCGTTAACCTGAAAACTGAAGAAGCCAAACAGTTGTTTGAGTGGGCCGGCCCGGTGCTCCCGGCCGGTCAAACCCAGATAGAGGCGACCACAGATAACCCCGGCACGCTGGTGGTCGTCCACGAATAAAATGACCGCCGCCTCACCTCCACTTCGACACCCCATAGATTTATGGTACAATATTACTCTCAATTCAAATCCATTCCTGCTCACGCAGTATGCGAGCAGGAATGAGAGCAAATTCGTTGAGCTTAAGGAAGGATAAGATGTTGAACCGACTCTGGCCCTATGCGATAGGGCCAACCACTATTCTGGCGGCTGGCTTGTTGCTGGCTGCCTGCGGGGGCGCAGCGGTTCCGGCGGCCTCAGAAGCCACCAGCCCGCCTCAAACGGTGGCCGCCGCCGACAGCGCAGCAGCCACTCAAGAGGTAGCAACCGCTACCCAGGAAACCGAAAAAGCGGCTACCACCGAGTCGCAAGCGAGCAGCCCCGTGCCTACCGCAGCCGTAGCCGTGGCCGGCCCGGCCAAACCGGCCGAGTGCCAGCCGGTGCAGATCCCGGCTAACGCCAAAATTGCCCCGGTCTCGGACACGGATTGGGCCAAAGGCCCGGCGGACGCGCCGATTACGCTGATTGAGTACGGCGACTTTCAATGACCGGGCTGCGCCGGCATGACTCCCGTGGTGGAGCAACTCAAAGCAGATTATGGAGACGAAGTTCGGCTGATTTACCGCCACTTCCCGTTGATTACAATTCATGATAAAGCCCAGATTACAGCCGAGGCCGCCGAAGCCGCCGGGGCGCAGGGTAAATTCTGGGAAATGCACGACATCCTGTTTAAGCGCCAGAATGATTGGAATTCCAAGCCCGAAGCCGAGATGGCTAAAATTTTGGTTGATTATGCCAAAGAAATCGGCGTGGCCGACCTGAAAAAATTTGAGTCCGACTTAAAAAACGACACCTATGCCAAAAAGGTGCTGGCCGACTATGAAGCGGCGGGCAGCGCCGGTTTGGGCGGGACGCCCAGCTTTGTGGTGAATCGCGTGGATTATCCGGCCGATGGGTTTGGTTTATCGTACCAGGGCCTGGACGCCTTCATCAAGCTCATCAAACTGAGCCAGGATTGGTATGCCAAGCCGGAGCAGGTGATTGACCCCAAAAAGCAGTACACCGCCACTATTAAAACCGACAAAGGCGACATTATACTGCAACTGTATACCGATACGGCGCCGGTCAATGTCAACAGTTTTGCTTTTTTGGCTAAAAAAGGCTGGTACAAGGGCGTCACCTTCCACCGGGTGCTGCCGGGCTTTGTGGCCCAGGGCGGCGACCCCACCGGCATCGGGATTGGTTTTCCGGGCTATCGCTGCGGCGATGAAATTGCCCCAATGCACACTTTTGATGGGCCGGGCGTTGTCTCGCTGGCTAACAGCGGGCCAAATACTAACGGCAGCCAGTTTTTTATCACCTACCAGGCCGTACCCCAGCTCAACCAGGGGTTTACCATCATCGGCAAAGTGATTAAGGGCATGGATATTGCCGAGAAAATCACGCCCCGTGACCCCGATAAAACCCCCAACGCCCCACCCGGCGATAAAATTCTGGATATTACGATTGACGAAAAAAGGTGAACCTTCACGTTCATTCCCACGCAGAGCGTGGGAATGAACGTGCCACGATTCCACTCGTGCCCCCGCGCTGCGTGGG
>CAZDMM010000584.1:0-5169 GCA_964505845.1 uncultured Caldilineaceae bacterium | reverse complement strand
CCCCCCGCCCCCCCCCCCCGCCCCCCCAGCACACACCCGCCCCGCCGCCCCTCCCGGGGCGCCCGGCCCGCACGGCCCTCCCGGCCACGACGGTGATCCCGGACTGCAAGGCCCCAGCGGCCCTCAGGGTGACCCCGGACTGCAAGGCCCCAGCGGCCCCTCCGGCCCGCAGGGTGACCCCGGAGTGCAAGGCCCTTCCGGCCCGCAAGGCCCCAGCGGCCCTTCTGGTCCTCAGGGCGACGCCGGAGTGCAAGGCCCTTCTGGCCCTCAAGGCCCCTCCGGTCCCTCCGGCCCTCAAGGTGCAACCGGACTGCAAGGCCCCAGCGGTCCCTCCGGCCCGCAAGGTGCAACCGGATTGCAAGGCCCTTCCGGCCCCTCCGGCCCAAGTGGACCATCAGGCCCCTCAGGATTAGCGAATGTTCAAATAGTCAGTGCCGTGAGTACTCTCACCGATAGTACCAGTAATAAAACTGTATCCGTGACTTGCCCAGGTACAAGGGTTGTGTTAGGTGGTGGAGGTCTGATCTCTTATCCCGATGATAAGTTGTCTATTCATAGCAACTATCCCAGCGCCACCAATACCTGGACAGTGAGAGCAACGGAGACATCTAATATCACCGACAACTGGGCAGTAACTGCTTACGCCGTTTGCGCTACCGCTCAGTAAGGTATTAAACCTGAGGTACTCCCAACTACCTACCTAAGACTGCCAGAGTTTTGAAACTTTGGTGGTCTCAGGCCCACCATTATCTGAATGTTTTTGGACAAGGAGCATTCGTATGAAGAAACTACCGCTAGCGGCCCTGGGATTGACCCTCTCGCTTATCTTCCTCGTCGTCAGCGTGGTTCAGGCCGGTAGTTCGGCCAGCTACACTATAAACTGGCAGGTGCTGAATGGAGGCGGAGCGCCGGCCAGCGCCGGCGTTGTCACCCTGAACGGCTCAATAGGGCAGACTGCCGTCGGTCTGGCCTCCTTTAACACTGTTGAGGTTAGTTCTGGGTACTGGTTTAGGTCTCTTAACCAGGCTCCCTCAGCCACCTCGGTTTATCTGCCGTTCATTTTCAAAAGCGGCCAGGTTGTTATCCAACAATAAGTTCAGCGAATCCCGCCTTGCCCCTCATTTAGAGCAAGGCGGGATTTGTTTTAATGACGCGCCCAGGCTCATACCATCAATCCAGGCGATTGTTAAAACGGGCCGTATGTTGTACAATTGAGCAGCACGATGCTCAAAATAGGTTCAAACCTATGGTGAAATCCTCACACCTCCCCTTTAGCCGCCACACTTCAACCTCGCCCTATTAATGCGACAGATCGTTATTATCCTGCTTGCTCTGGCCCTGGCCTTTAACCTCTACTACCTCTTTCCAGAAGTGGCCGAGCCGGCCCCCGTGCTCAACGATGGGGCGCTGCACCAACTGGCCCTGGAGCAGACGGCAGCCGCTTTAACCGCCGGGCGGGATCCCACCGATTTTTGGTTAGCGACCGTTAGCCTGGGATATCCCTTGTTTCATCATTATCAACATCTGGCTTATCTGCCCCCGGCTCTCCTTTATATTCTCAGCGGCAGTCGTATACCCCTTGCAGCGCTCTATGCCTGGACGGTTTACCTGCTGTTGAGTTTTTTCCCCTTATCCATCTATTGGTCTATGCGCCGTTTTGGTTTTGAGCGTCTGCCGGCCGCGCTGGCCGGGCTGCTGGCTTCGCTGCCGGCCACTGCTGGCCTCTTTGGATTTGATTATGGCAGTTATGTCTGGCGCGGCTCCGGCCTCTATACCCAATTGTGGGGCATGGTCCTGTTGCCGCCGGCCTTAGCCCAGAGTTACCTGACCCTGCGCACCGGGCGGGGCTATGTTTGGGCTACGCTGCTGCTGGCGGCCACCCTCCTGGCCCACCTGGTTTATGGCTACATGGCCGTGTTATCGCTGGGGGTGCTGGCGTTTTTGGGGGCGCTCGGCCAGGGTAAAGCGGTACGATCTTACCTCGCGCGTCTCATGCTCCTGTTGAGCCTGGTCAGCCTGGCAACGGCCTATTTTTGGCTGCCCTTCTGGTTAGATAGAGCCTATATGAACCGCAGTGTCTGGGAAGACGCGGGTAAATATAACTCATACGGCCACAACTGGGTTTTAGCGGCCCTGGTCAAAGGCGAGTTGTTCGATTTTGGCCGCTTTCCGGCCCTGACACTGCTGGCCGGATTGGGTTTGCTGGTAGCCCTACGGCGCTGGCGCCAGGCTCATTACCGGATTCCGGTGGGCCTGGCTTTGTTTTGGCTCTTGCTCTATTTTGGCCGGCCTACCTGGGGGCCCCTGCTCGATTTTTTGCCGCTGAGTCGTGATCTGCACTTTCACCGCCTCATTGCCGGGGTGCATTTAGGCGGCATTTATCTGGCCGGGCTGGGGCTGGCCTGGCCCTGGCAGTGGGTTTTAGCCCAGGCCGGCTCTAAAACGGTCAAGGTTTATCTGATCCCGGCCCTGTTCCTGTTAACCGGCCTGCTGCTGTACCCCGTTTATGCCGAGCGAAGCAGTTATCTGGCCCAAAACAGCCAATGGCGCACCGCCGGCCAAACGGCCCTTTTAGCCGAACAACAAGATTTGAGCCAATTAATTCAAGCGTTACGCCAGGCTCCTCCGGGCCGGGTGTACGCCGGGTTGGGGAACAATTGGGGCCGAGAGTATAAAATTGGCCCTGTGCCCATGTACACCGTGTTAAATAATGCCGGGCTAGACACCCTGGGCTATCTCTACCATGCCCTCTCGCTCAATGCCGATGTGCTGGTGCTGTTTGATGAAACCCGGCCGGAACATTATGACTTATTCAATGTGCGTTACGTGGTTGCCCCTGTTGACCATCCCCTGCCCAATTTTGCCCGGCCCATCCAGACCTTTGGCCGCCATCGCTTGTATGAGGTGGCTACGAGCGGTTACTTTGATCTGGTTGACGCCGGAGTTGCCTTTACCGGTCATAAAGAAGAGCTTTACCCGGCGGCGGCAACCTGGCTAAACAGCTCCCTCCTATCCGTCAAACAATACCCGGCAATTTTGTTTGATGCTGTCCCCGGCGTCAATCTCTCGCGCCTGCCCCTGGATCAGGCCAGCCAAGTTATCGGCCAGCTCACCCCCCCGCCGCCTCAAGCCCCGGGGCGCATCCTTTCGGAAACTGTCGAGCCGGGCGTCTACAAGGTTAGGGTTAACGTTGAGCGCAGCAGCACCCTGCTCCTTAAAGTAACTTATCACCCAAATTGGCATGTTTTGGTAGATGGGCAGACGGCGCCTCCGTTGATGCTTATGCCCAGTTATATCGGGATTCCGGTAGAGCCGGGTCAGCATGACATCCAGGTAGCCTATCAACCTGGCCTTTTACGCTTCTGGCTAGAGGCGCTGGGGCTGCTGCTTATCCCTCTCATTGCCTTGGCTGAACAGCGCCGGGCCGTCCTGGCAGGCTGGATGTCTCAGCTTGCCGCTAAAGCGCCAAAAGCCCGATTTCTCAAAAAAGCTTCTGGCGTTGATTTTAGAGTTCAATTGGGCTTATATCTGTTGTTTTTATCGGTTTATTTGATCTCTGCCAGCGGTCATTTTACCAGCACAGACCATGTCTCCCTCTATTTGACCACGCAAAGCCTGGTCCAGGAGCATACTCTGGCGATTAAACCGATCAACGATGCTATTGTGGGTGCTGACGGCCAATTTTTTGGCGCATTTGGCCCGGGCCAGGCCATTGTATCCATCCCCTTTTATGTGCTAGGGCTGTTGATAGACCGCCTCAGCTCCCCTGGCCTCAAGGCTTATTGGGGAGGGCCTGACCTGGGAGATTGGGGCGGCACAGTCCCCATTTTTTTTGTATCGTTATTCAATCAAATGATTACCCCCTTTTTATGTTTACTGCTATTTCATTTCTGCCGGCGCCTGGGCTTCTCGCTCCGGCGATCTTTTGCCGTTACCCTCATATTTGGTTTTGGCACCGCCGTTTGGGTTTACGCCCAGCAATATTTTCAACATCCCCTGGAATCGCTGTGTTTATTCGGTGCAATTTATCTTCTTTTTGTCCGGCGCGACCATTTAAAACCTGAGCATGCCCTACTCAGCGGCTCTGTATTAGGGCTAGGAATTTTAACTCGCTCCAACCTACTGCTGGTTGCCGGGCCGCTTGTTATTTACCTGGGATATTGCGTTTTATCCCAAAAAAATACAGCCCGGTTTGCGCCTGGGTTAAAGGCAGCGATCCTTTACCTGGGCGCTTTCACTCTTCCCCTGTTGCTTGTTTTAGTCATTTTGGTTTATGTGAATCACCTAAAGTATGGGTATTATCTGTCAACCCGGTTAAGCTATACTCCGGGCAACTGGCTTGACACGCTGCGCTTTGGCTTTGACACCCTGCTGGCCGACAGCCGCTGGCGCTTAGATCGTGAAGGCTGGGCCAATCCTATTTGGATCGGCCTGTACGGTAATCTTGCCAGCCCGGGCCGGAGCATCTTTCTTTATTCGCCGCCGCTGGTGATCGCTCTGTTTACATTTCACAAATTTTACCGGCAGTTTCGGGCCGAAGCGCTGCTCTGTTTATCTCTGGTGCTGCTTTACCTGATTCCCTATTCGCTTTATGGGCATTGGCATGGAGGGTGGGCCTGGGGGCCACGCCTGATGCTGCCCATAATCCCCATGCTGATGCTGCCGCTTGGATATTTTCTGGAGACGCCCCGGCAAATGGTAATCGTCAGCCTCTTGGCTCTTTTGGGGGCAGGGGTTCAGATTTTGGGCTTAACCATCAATTTTAGTTACATTCACTGGGAGTGGTTGCAGATGGGGTTCTCACTCAAACAACCCTACTATTTATTCATACCTGATTTATCACCGCTGCCCATGCACCTGAAGGCCCTATTAGCCTCACGTCACCTTGATTTATGGTTGTTATGGATTTATCAACAATACGGGCTGCCGGTTCTGTTAGCCACAATGGCCTTGCCCCTATTGTTGTTGGTTCGCTCACTCATTTGGCTGAAAGGTTTATATTTGCCAGACGGGGCCGTTGCCACTAAACTTTTCCCATCCAAAAGTTTAAGTAACGATGAGTCCAACTAACGCCAGGCTAGCTCTTGCCATAACAGCGGCAGTATTAATTGGGTGATGTTTAGCCCTAAGCGCCATTGCCCTCAGCTCAGGGTTATTTTTTTGGTCAAG
>CAZDMM010000583.1:0-5171 GCA_964505845.1 uncultured Caldilineaceae bacterium | reverse complement strand
GAGCGAATTCTCGTTGAGTATCTTGGCCAGGGAGGATTGTAACTCATTAAACCAGGTATTGATCTCAATCTCTTTGAGCGTGGCAACGGTTTCCAGTTGTTCGGCCGAGCGGGCCAGGCCATTTTGGATGCCGCTGGTCACGGTAAAAAAAATGATGACAATAGCCGGCAGCAGCACGGCCAGCACCATGGCTGCAATCAACTGCTGGCGGATGCTGTAAAAACGAAACCAGGGATTTTGCCGGTTTGAAACGGAAGAATTTGCGCTGCTCACGCTAACCTGCCTGGGGCCGTCGGCCTAAAACTGAGGGGGGTTCTTATAAAGGCTAATCTCATCCTTGCCCAAAATCCGCACGCCGGTATCAATTTGGGCCGGAACCGGCCCAAAACCGGGCCGGGTTGAAGGCACGCCGGTGTCTTGTCGAGCGGCGTAGGCCAGCATCATACTTTGATAGCCCATCAGGTACGGATTTTGCCCTACCGTTGCCCTGATTACCCCTTTTTCCACCAACTCAATCACCGGCAGGGCAAAATCAAAAGCCATAATGCTGACTTTCCCTGCTAGCCCCACCTTTTGCACGGCGGCGGCCACCCCAGGTCCCGGATTCCCGTGAGCCGCAAAAACGGCGTCAATCTGGGGATTGGCCCGGAGCAGAGCCGTAAATTGAGTTTCGGCCTTTTCGGTTTTGCCGTCGTCGTTCACCAGGGCTACCAGCTTAATGTCCGGGCCAAATTGAGCCAGGGCCGCCTCAAAGCCTTTGAGCCGTTTCACCAGGTGGTCTGGGCCGGGAAAGGTTGAAACCGCAACCTGGCCCTGCCCCTGCAGCCAGTCCACGATGGTGCGGCCGGCCTCAAAACCGGCCTGGTAGTTGTCGGTGCCCACAAATGAAAGGCGCTGGCTGGCCGGGGAGTCCGAGTCAAAGGTGATCACCGGGATGCCGGCTTTGATGGCTTTATCAATGGCCGAAACAAGAATATTGGCGTCGCCGGCGGTCACCACCAGCCCGGCCACGCCCCGCTCAATCAGCTCCTCGATGGCCCGCGCTTCCAGCGAAGCATCCCACTCAACCGGGCCATGATATTCGGTTTGCACCTGCGACCCCAGGCGCCGGGCGGCGTCGCGCATGCCGGCATAGCTCCAGTTAAAAAATTCCGAGCCTTTCAAAAAAGCCACCATGCCATAAATCTCTGCCGCCGGGCCGGGCGATTTGCTTGCATCGCCGGTGGGTTGGCCGGAGGGCGCTGCCTGGGGCGAGTTGCAGCCCGCCGCTAAACCGGCCGCCAAAAAACCGGTAAAACCCCCCGTAAATTCCCGGCGACCGATTTTAGGGGTATTTACGTTTTTGAAGGTCATGCTTTTACTCCGGGGGAAGCTGTTGGTATCACTATTGTGGTCTAAATTGCCGGCGCTGTCTATCCCTAAACGGGGACTGATGGCGCAAAAAAGGTTGACAAGCGCCAGGGTCAACAAAATGCGGCGCCCGCTCAAAAAGCTGTTTGAGGGTGATTAGCCCTTAACGCCAGGCTTCCGGGAAGGTTTCACCCGAGGCAACGAGCCGGCTTATCTATCCAGGGAAGTCAGGCCATGCACAATAGCAAATTTAACCAGCCCCGGCAGGTCGTTGATGTCTAACTTTTGCATGATGCGGCTGCGGTAGGTTTTGACCGTATCCGGCGACAGGGCCAGCCTGGTCGCGATGTCGGAGTAACTGTGTCCTTCTACAATAAGCTGCAACACTTCTAACTCACGCGGGCTGAGGAGAGCCAGGGGATTATCGGCCTCGGCGCTTTTGCGCTGGCGCACATACTCATCTATCACCGTGTCAGAAATATCCTGGCTGAGATAACGCCGGCCGGCGTACACCGCCCGCACCGCCTCAACCACCTCGGAGCCGGCCGACGCTTTGAGCAAATATCCCCGCGCGCCGGCTTCAAAGGCCCTGAAGATGTGTTCGGAGTTTGAATTCATGGAGAGGATGATAATTTTGACCGCCGGGTTATCGGCCAAAATTTGCCGGGCCGCCTCAATACCGTTCAATTCGGGCATGATCACATCTAAAATCACCACATCGGGCCGGGAGCGGGCCACGCCCTGAACGGCGTCACGCCCGTTGGCGGCCTCGCCCACTACCCTGATATCGGGCTGCATTTGCAGCAAAAGCCGCAAGCCATCGCGCAAAACGGCATGGTCATCCACCAAATAAACCGCCACGCTCATCGTTGTACCTCTACCATAACCTGGGTTCCTCGCTGTGGCCAGCTTTCAATGCGGCACAATCCGCCAATAGCTTCGGCCCGCTCCATCATAGAGATAAGCCCCCAACCCTGCCCGTTGGCCGCTACCGTTACCTGGGCCAGGTCAAAACCGACGCCATCATCGGCGATGACCAGGCGCAGCCGCTCGTCGCTTGTCTCGATGTTGACTGTAACGCGGGTGGCCTGGGCGTGCCGGGCAACATTGGTTAAAGCCTCCTGCGCAATCCTGAACAGGGCGCTTTCGGTAGAGGGCGGCCAGCGGGAGGACTCTTCGCCGCCTTTCACCGTCACCTTGATCCCGGTGCGGGTGGAGAACTGCGAGCCATAGCCGTTTAGGGCTGCCACCAGGCCGTAGTCGTCCAGCACCGGTGAGCGTAAATCGCCCATCACATCATAAACGTGCCGGGCTACCTGCCGCAGCAGCTCCAGCGAGTCATCCAGGCGAGACTGCAGCAGGCCGGCTTCGTCTGTGGGAAGCCGCGCCCGCATGATGTTGAGGTTGATGTTGAGCGTGCCCAGGTCTTGGCCTACCCGGTCGTGCAGTTCGCGGGCCAGGCGGCGGCGCTCAATTTCTTCAATTTCGGCCAGGCGGGTGGTCAGGGCGCGGAGCTGCTGGCTTTTTTGGCGGACTTCGGTTTCGGCCTGCTGGCGCTCCCGGATTTGCTGCTCCAATTGGTCAATGGCCTGGCGCAGTTCAAGCGTGCGCTGTTCCACCCGCTCTTCCAGATGGTCACGGTAAGCCGCCAGGGCGGTTTCGGCCTGCCGGCGCTCAACCACTTCTTGCTGGAGTTGCTGGTTGGCGGCTTGCAGTTGCCGGGTCAGGTCTCTGAGGCGCAGATGGGTAGCCACCCGCGCCAACAGTTCCTCCTGGCGAATCGGCTTGGTTACGTAATCCACCGCCCCCACCGAAAAGCCCTTGACCGTATCTTCGGCCCCGGTCAAGGCCGTCATAAAAATCACCGGGATGTCTTTAGTTAAGGCCCGGCTTTTTAAGCGGCGGCAAACCTCAAAGCCGTCCAGACCGGGCATCAGGGCATCCAGCAAAATGATGTCGGGCTGGTTATAGGCGGCCTTCTCCAGCCCGCTTTCACCATCTTGGGCCACCATGATCTCAAATCCGTAACTATCCAAATAGTTAAAGAGGACGCCTAAATTGGCCGGGTTATCATCCACAATCAGGATAGTGTAGGCTTGAAAATCAAGTTTTTGGTCGAGGGTTTCCATAGGCCCGTATTATACAATGGCTTCGATGCAGCTACAACCATCACGGGCAGGTGCGTCCGAAATTTTTGGCGAGTTTGCTCTCGCCGGATAGCCATATCCGGCGATGGGGGCCTGGATATGGCTATCCAGGCCGAGCTTCCTAAAATTCTGGACAGACCCATCACGGGTCCGGGCGGGTCAGACGTTTATTTGGCTTGACCCCAACCTTCAAACACACCCATCTGCGCCGCAGCCGTTTTGTCAACTTTTTACGCCAAAGCATGCTCCTTTTGGGGACAGACAGGCCAGATGATTTGTGCTATTTTGGACAATAGCGGCAAAGTGAACCTCTCCCAGGCCGGGAGAAGCTGTTTTGGCCGCCGGGCAAGACAAAGAACCGGCGGTTTACCGGCCGGCTAAAAAGTTTACCCGGTGAAAGGAGGCCTTTATTGGAAAAAATTGGCCTAAAAGCTTGAGCATAAAGTCACAATAAACGGTTTTAAAATAACCCAAATTATCCTGTACCAAAAAGCAAAGGAGCGAAGATCAATGACTGACCAAATCAACACCAAAAAAGTTAGCCGGCGGCAGTTTACCCTGGGCATGGCCACGGTGGCCGCGGGCGGCGCCTTAACCGCCTTGAGCCAGGCATCACCCACCCAGGCCGCCCCGCGGCCGGCCCCCACCGCAGAACCTATGGCCGAGGAAACCTACGGCATGGTGGTGTTTTTAAAGGGTTCGGAATTCTTTAACTGGTGTTACAAAGGGATGATGGATGCGGCCGCCCGGCTTGGCCCGCATGTTAAAACCGAACTGCAAGGCCCGGCCGAATGGGATGCCTCGCTAGAAGCGCGGGCCATTGAAGAATTGACCGCCAAAGGGGTGGCCGGCATTCTGACCACCGCCGGCGACGCCGCCCCGATGGTTCCCTCCATTGACGCCGCCATCGAGGCCGGCATTCCCGTGGTTACCTTTGATTCCGATGCGCCCGACAGCACCCGGCTCACCTTTGTGGGGACGCAAAACTACAATGCCGGCTACAAGGCCGGTGAAGCCATGGCCGAATGGCTGGGCGGCGCAGGCAAAATTGTTATCTCCACCTTCCCCGGCCCCGATCACCTGGCCAAACGGGTGCAGGGCTTTACCGATGCGCTAACCGCCCTGGCCCCCGACATCGTGGTCAGCACCGTTAACGACGAAGGCAAGGTTGAGGTGGCCGAAGCCCAATTAACGGCCGCCCTGCAGGCCGACCCCGAAATTACCGGCATCTTTGGCGCCCACGGCAACCCGGGACCCGGCGCAGCAGCAGCGGTGCGCACCACCGGCGTGGAGGGCAAAGTTCAGATCATGGCCTTCGACTTCGGTCTGCCCGTCATCGAGTTGATTGACAAGGGCGAGATCAAAGCCACCGTTGGGCAAAATCCCTACCTGATGGGCTTCACCAGCATGCTGCTCTGCTACGGGGCCAAAAATCCAACCGACGTAACCTCAACCAATGGGGCCTTGGGCCACTGCGTAAACAACCCCGTGGATACCGGGGTCAGCATTCTCTACAAAGAAGACGTCCAGATGTTCAAGACCCCGCCCAAGTTCTAAGTGAGCGTTAGGGTGGAGGATTAAAACCTTCTCGGAAGTAGCCCGGATTTGACCTCACGCTTCCGAGAAGGTCTAAAAACTGGCAGGAAGGGCAGGTAGAAGATGTCCAGATCATCC
>CAZDMM010000582.1:0-5173 GCA_964505845.1 uncultured Caldilineaceae bacterium | reverse complement strand
GGGCCGAGCAGTTAACCCGGCTTTCGGAAATTAGCGATGCCTTTCTGACCAACCGGCCTCTCCCGCAAATTTTAGAAGACATTGCTTTTGCTATTGCCGAGTCGGTTGGTTATCAGGTGGTGCTCATCAGCCTGATTGAGGGTAATCCGCCGGTCATTCAGCCTAAAGTTGGGGTAGGGATTCCCTTGCCCCAGCTTCAAACACTGCGCAGTGCAACCTCGCCTCACCCGGCGGCTAATTTACAGGCGGTATTGCAAGAAGAGTTTCGCCTGGGCAACTCTTATTTTGTGCCGGCCCAACGGGCTTCGGTGTGGCAGGATAAGTTAGATGTGCCTCAAATTGAGCAAAGCCACCCGGCCGCCCAGCCGCTCACCGAAACCGAGCGCCTGGCCCAGGGGTTATTTGCAGAAAAAAGTGACGCCTGGCAAGCCGGGGATGTTTTGTTTGTTCCCTTAACTGACACCAAAAACCAGCTTATCGGGCTGCTGACCGTACAAAACCCGGATACCGATGAACGGCCCGATAATTTATTGATCCAAACCCTGGAAATCTTTGCCAATCACGCGGCCGTAGCCATTGAAAACCTGCGCCTGTTTGAAATGGAGAAGCAACGCCGCCGCCTGACCGATACCCTGCGCAGCGTCGCCGAAGCTATCAGCTCGCAGCTCAATTTTGATGAACTGTTGAATACCGTCTTCCAAAAGCTGGCCGAAGTGATTGAGTACGATAGCGCCAACATGCAACTGCTTCAAGAGGATCAACTGGTGATTGTGGGTGGGCGTGGTTGGCCCGATAGCCAGCAAGTCATCGGGCTTTCTTTCTCCATGAGCGGAGACAACCCGGGCCGCCGGGTGGTGGAAACCCAGGAACCGTTGATCATTGGTGATGTGCGGCGGGCCTATCCTGAGGCTTTTGGCCACCCTCCGCATGAGTGGATTAGAAGCTGGTTGGGAGCGCCTTTAACCTATGGCATCAACGTGTTAGGCTTGGTGGCCGTAGACAGCTCTCAAACAGATTTCTTTACCCAGGAAGACGCCGAAGTGCTCCTGGCTTTTGCTAACCAGGTGGCCGTAGCCTGGCAAAATGCCCACCTGTTTGAGCAGGCTAAAAAGCAAGTGCGCCAATTAGCCGCCCTAACCCAGGTGGCCCAATCCCTCAACCGCGCGCTTGACCTTAACGAAGTGCTAAACCTGGTCATGGATGCCATTTTTGATTTGGTGGGCTACAGCAAAGGTTCTATTTGGTTGATAGACCACAGCACCAATACTGTGAAAATTGCCGATACCAAAAATGTGCCGGATTTCCTGGTTGAGCTTTTTAACGAAAGCGCCATTTCGGTTGACTCCGAACCTTTTGCCACCGTCATAAAAACCGGCCATGAACTGGTCATCCGAGGCAGCACCACCAAAGACGAGATAGCCAACTACGGCTTGCCCATCCCCGACGATGTTACTTACGTGCCCCTCAAAACGGAAGATGGGGTCATCGGCATCCTGGCCATAGAAACGGTTATCCGCGATAGAGACATGCTCAAGCTGGTCAACACGCTGGCCGATTTGGCCGCCGTGGCCATTGACAGCGCCCGCATGTTAGAGGATACCCGCCAGCGGGCCAATGAAATGCAGCACCTTTACCGCCTGGGGGTTGAGGTAAGCGGCTTATTAGATGTCCGGCAGGTGATGTGTTCCATAGTCAGCAACGCCTTAACTTTAACCAACACCCAAATTGGGACGATCCTGTTTTGGGACGATGAAGACAAAACGTACATGATTGACGGCGCCCTTAACACAGATAACGCCGTCGCCCAGCTTATTTTGAATGAAGCCAGAGAGTCGCTTGAAACCGACGCCTCCAATGAAGTGGTGGCCTCGTTGTGGTCGGGGTTAACCCGGCACATTATGGAGGCCGGGCAGCCGGTGGTGATCATCCCGGCAGAGCAGCCGGGGCTGACCGGCCAAAGTCCCGCTACGGGTCTGGCTGTGCTCAAGCGCCCGCTCCCTTTGGGCGTGCGCGCCATCCTGGGGGCGCCTATCCAGGTGCAAAATCAAAGCAGCGGCGCTCTGTTTGTCTGCACCCTGGCCTGGCGTAACTTTGATGAGCGTGATGGGCAGCTTCTCTCATTTGTGGCTAACCAGGCGGCCGTGTCCATCCGCAATGCCCAACTGGTGCGGCGCCTTAACCTCTTTACCGAAGAGTTAGAGCGCCGGGTGGCTCTGCGCACCGAAGAACTGGGTAAAACCCTGGAAGACCTGACCGAAGAGCGTGACCGGGTAGAGGCTCTTTACCAGATTACCCGTGAACTCTCTGCCAGCCTTGATTTAGACCGGGTTCTGGCCGAGGCCCTTAGTTTGATCAACCGGGCGGTCGGCATCTCGCATGGGTCTATTTTATTATTTGATCACGAAACCGGCGCGCTGATCTATCGAGCGGCCCTGGGACGAGACCGCCCCTTGCCGCGGGGTGGCATGAAAACACCCTATCGTCCCGGCTACGGCCTGGCCGGTAAAATCATCGAGTCTCGCCAGGCCCGGATTGTGCCAGAATTATTGGCCGACCCCGACTGGGTTATTTCGGGCGATAACTCCGAACGGGCCTCGGCCCTGGCCGTGCCGCTGCTCACCGGCGAAGATGTGCTGGGCGTTTTGATGCTCTTCCACCCCGAAATTGACTACTTTACCGAGGATCACTTAAAATTGGTCACGGCGGCCGGCTCTCAAATAGCTACGGCCATCAATAATGCCGAACTATACCGCCTGATTACCGACCAGGCCCAACGTTTGGGCACAATGCTCAGAACTCAAGCGGCAGAAACGGCCAAAAACCAGGCTATTCTGCGTGGTATTACCGATGGCGTGTTGGTTCTGGATGCTCACCGGATCACGGTACTGGTCAACCCTAAAGCCGCCCAGATTTTGGGCCTGGCTACCGTAGAGCTGGAAAATCGCTCAATTTACCAGAGCTTAGGGCGGCTAGAGGATACCGCCGAGCGACAACTGGCCCGGCTTTTTTACCAGAGTTTGCTCTTGGCCCTGGCGGCCCTGGAAGCAGGCGACCCCTCGGCCGAGTTTCGGATTGAGGCGGATAAGAGGGTAATCGCGGTAACGCTGGCTTCGGTAACTTTGGCGGCCGACGAGCAGCCCAGCGTCATTGCGGTGCTGCGCGATATCAGCAAAGAAGCCGAGATAGAGCGCATCAAAAACGAGTTTATCTCAACCGTTTCCCATGAGCTGCGCACCCCGATGACTTCTATCAAAGGGTACGCCGATTTGTTGATGTCGGCCAGCGCCCAGGTGGGTGAACTTAACCCTATTCAACAACGTTTTATTCAAATCATTCAATCCAACGCCAACCGGCTGACCGGCCTGGTCAACGATATTCTGGAAATTTCTCGGATTGAAACCGGGCGGGTCAAGCTAGAGTTTGAGGCGCTGGATCTGCCTCATACGATTCGGGAGGTGGCTGAATCTTTTGAGGGCCAGCGAGTCAAAAAAGCCATGCACTTATCCCTTAACCTGGCTGAACCCCTGCCCAAAGTGTATGCCGATAAAGCCAGGGTGACTCAAATTTTGGTCAATCTTATTGGCAATGCCTGGCAATATACCCCAGAAAATGGCAGTATTGTTGTGCATGCTAAAATGCTGAATGAAGATTTTGTGCAGATTGATGTTGAAGACAACGGCATTGGCATTGTTGAAGAAGATTTGCCCTTTATTTTTGACCGCTTTTTCCGCTCCGAGCGCACCGAGGTGCAGGTGGTTGATGGAACCGGGTTAGGGTTATCCATTACCAAGATGTTTGTAGAAATGTTAGGCGGTACAATTTGGGTAAAAAGCACCCTGGATGTAGGCACTACTTTTAGCTTTACTCTGCCTGTTGAGCCCGGCGCAAGCTCAAGTCATCTTAAGGAAATCACAAAACAAGCGACCGAGCCGGTGCAACACCCTCAGGCGCTTATTGTTGATGATAATCCCGCCGTTATAAATTTGTTACAGCCGCACCTGGAGCAGGCCGGCTATCGTGTGAGCGTGGCTGCGGAGCCGGAGCAGGCGGTAGGTCTGGCCCGTCAAATGGGAAAAACGCTGCAACTTGTCTTTTTGAGTTTGCTGCTAAAAGAAGGAGCCGGTTTTTTGGTGTTGGAGCAGTTAAGACAAGATGAACTGACCGCCCAGATTCCCATAAAGCTGACCTCGTTGTTGGTAGCCCAAAATGGTCAAAACCTGGCTTTAGAGTTGGTTGGCTACATCTCTACCGCTTTTGCCGAAGTTGAGGTTTTGGAATGTGTCAGACAGGTGTTAAATGGGGCAGGATTGGGCCGGGTTTTGGTGGTGGATGAAAACCATGCAACGGTGCAGTGGCTTAAAGACATTTTGGATGGCGGCGGCTACAAAGTGCAACGCGCTTTCAACTGCCAACAAGCTTTGGATGTGGTAGCGGTTAATAAACCGGATCTTATTTTGGTAAATACCAAAATGTCTGATAAAACCGGGGAAAACATTGTGGCGCAACTGCGTCACTCGGCCGGGGGCGCTTATGTGCCGATAATTGCCATCACCGAAAATCGAGTGCCGCCTCAAAACGGTAACTTAATCGAACTGTTGGGAAGTAAAAATTTAGCCCTAAAAAAGCAGCTATTTTCCAGCGAAGCGTTAGCAACGGAGATTACACAGATGGGTCCAAGCGAGGCGGCAGGAGCAGTGCATGAATAATCCTTTAATTTTAGTGGCCGAAGATGAGCGCGACATCAGAGAATTAATTGTTTTTACCTTGCAACTGGCCGGACTGCGGGTGGTAGATGTGCCTAACGGTGAGGAAGCGGTAAAAAAAGCCCAGGAAATTGTCCCCGACCTGATTCTCATGGATGTGCGCATGCCCAAGATGACCGGCTTTGAAGCCTGCAAAGCTTTGAAGCAGCAGCCGGCAACTAAAGACATCCCGGTCATTTTTTTATCGGCTAAGGGACAGGAAGCCGAAATTCATACCGGACTTGAACTGGGAGCCGAAGAATATTTTCTGAAGCCCTTTGCCCCCGAAGACCTGACCCGGCAGGTTAACAAAGTTTTAGATAAGTATGGTAAACTCTAAAAGTACCAGGGTTGACTTGATTTGAGTCCCGAAAAATAGTAAACTCTTACCCTGAAATATGTAGCAAAGCGTGGTTGAGCGGCATAAAGAG
>CAZDMM010000581.1:0-5209 GCA_964505845.1 uncultured Caldilineaceae bacterium | reverse complement strand
AAGCCCAGCTCAACCCAGACCAGGCCAACTTCCAGGTTCTAACCCAAAAAACCGGGGACTCCCTGCCGCAGCCCGACGCACCGCTGGGCGCCGGGCTGCGCTCACCGGTGCAGACCGACCAGCAAAATCTCACCGCCACCTTTTGGACCGGCCAGGTTGAGGAAGGCCAGGTGTATTATGTGCGGGTCTTTAATCAATCGCCCTTTGGCTTGAATTACTCCCTGGAAGCAGAGGCCGCCCAGGCCGCCGTGTCCGGCGCGGTTCCGGCCAGTTTCAGCCCGGCCCTGAGCAGCGCCGAGGCCCTCAATGCCCGCCAACTGGCCTGGACGCTCACCGCCCAGGCCGTCCAAAAGATGACGCCGGAGCAGGCGGCTCAATGGATGCAGCAGGCCCAGTCGGTCGGCTGGATTGTGACTGCCGGCACCGCCGTCTCTGACGTGCCTAAACCCGACGCCTCTGACCCGCACCTGTTGTGGCGCTTGACGGCCCAGGCCATCTCCGGCCTGGAGGCCGAGACTGCCGCCCGCTGGCTAACCCAGGCCGACTCGCTGGGCTGGCTTGCCATTCCCTTGACCACCCTCAAAGACCCTCACCTGGACCTGGCCCCGGTTGAACCCGGCGGCGAGGGCGGCGGCCAAAGCGATCCGGTCGAAGCGCCCGCCGTGCCCGCACCGCCAGAAAAACCCTATACCCCGGTCAACATCTACCCCAATAATCCCCTGGAGTTTGACGCCTCCCACGTCAACAGCGGGCGGCTGGCCCCCTACGGCGAGCACTGGTACCGGCTGCAGCGCGATGACCTGGACGCCCATAAAATCGAACCCATGGCCTTGACCATGTTCACCACCCCCAGCGATGGTTTTACCGACAGCCGGGTCAACTTTGAAATTTTCCCGGCCGCCCAATACCAGATCTGGGCGCGCGGCGACGCCGATTACATGCAAAACATGGGCGCCGGCCAGGCCATTTCCAGGGATAAAGATGACCATACGGGTGAGCGGCTGTGGAAAGGTTCGTTGGTGGATGGGGACAGCTACCTGATCAAGGTGAAAAACAGCTCCCCGGAAGTGGTAGACTATTATCTCTTTCCCGGCGATATTCGGAATGCCGAACTGGGCAATCCCACCCTGCACCACCCCAACGGCATGTTTGGGCAAGTGCCTTATGCCCCTGCCCCACCTACTCGCCCCGGGCCGCCGCCCGCCCCCGGCGCCGGCCCGCCGGAAGCCATTGACCTTAAGCTGGGCCTGACCAAAGGCAAACTGGAGGCTGGCCAGGAGATCTGGTATAAATTTTATTACCGCGACTCCTACAACAAAACCACCCCGCAGCACGATTTTGAAATCATTTTGACGAACACCCCGCTGAATGAAATCCGGGCGCGCCATGCCGATTTTGCCCTCTACCCCGGCAGCCAGTTGCAGATTTGGACTCGGGGCACGGTGGATAAACTGGAACCGTTTGGAACCAGCGCCCCCTCTCCCTACCCCACCAAAGATGTGCGCAGCCTGCAAGTTCTCTGGAAAGGCCAGATGATGGAAGAACAGGTGTATTACCTCAAAATCTGGAACCACGATATCGGCCCGTTGGAATATGAGTTGGAGGTTAAAGGGGGGCCGTGAGGATAAATAGAGATGGGAGATTAAAAACCTCGCCTCAAGTTGAGGCGAGGTTTTTTGTTGCCGGTCTCACGGAGTTTTCAAAAGCGGCTGGATATTGGTATAATTTGGGCTAGAGGTAAGATTTGATGACCAAACAGACGCTTGGGTATGTCAAACTGGAGTGGGTTTGCCCCAATTGTGGCGCTAAAAATCCCGGTCCCCAGAAAACTTGCAGCAGTTGCGGCTCTCCCCAACCCGACAACGTGCAATTTCAGCAGGCGGAGCAGGCCGAACTGATCACCGACGCCGCCGAAATCGCCCAGGCCAAAGCCGGGGCCGATGTGCACTGCTATTATTGCGGCACACGCAACCCGGCCACGGCCAAAACGTGCAGCCAGTGCGGCGCCGATTTAACCCAGGCTACCGCCCGCCAGAGCGGCCAGGTGATTGGGGCGCTGCACACCGGCCCGGCCCAAAAAGTCAACTGCCCGGCCTGCGGCACGCCCAACGATGCCAACGCCGCCAAGTGTGTAAGCTGCGGGGCCAGCCTGGTGCAGCCCAAAGCGGCTGCTCCCCAACCCGCGCCTGCCCCAACCCAAACGGCCTTTGGCCCGGCCTTGTGGATTGGCGGCGCCATCCTGCTGCTCTTGGTGGGCGCATGCATCTTCTTCTTTGTGTTGGCCGGCCGTACCAGCGATATTACCGGCAAAGTTCAAACCGTAGAATGGACGCGCACCATCCCCATTGAAGCCCTGGTCCCGGTTACCGGCCAGGCCTGGCGCGACCAGGTTCCGGCCGGGGCGGTGGTAAACGGCTGCACTCAGGAACAACGCGGCACCGAACGCCGCTCCACCGGCCAAACCCGCCAGGTGTGCGGCACACCTTACGTGGAAGATACCGGCACCGGGCATGGAGAAGTCAAACAAGATTGTGAAGACGAGCCGATTTATGAGGAAGCGCCGGTTTACGACTCCATGTGCCGCTACACCGCTACCGTCTGGCAGCAGGTAGACCAGGCCACCTTGAGCGGCAGCGACCTCGCCCCGCGCTGGCCCGAACCGCGTCTGAGCAGCGGGCAGCGGCAGGGCAGCCCCAGCGAGTCCTACCAAATCGTTTTTGTGACCGAAGAAAAAAGTTACACCTACGATACCCAAGATGCCAACGAGTTTGCCCAGTTTCAACCCGGCAGCCGCTGGATTCTCAAGGTAAACAGCTTTGGCGCTGTTACCAAAGTTGAACCCCTGACAGGCCCATAGGAGTTCAGGATGGAATTAGCCCAGATCATCAAAATTGCGCATGGCGATGCGCCGGCCGATTTGCTGCTTAAAAATGGCCGCGTCCTTAACGTTTTCACCGGCGAGATCATCCCTACGGATATTGCCATTGCCCGGTCTCGCATTGTTGGGTTAGGCTCCGGTTATGAGGCCGCGCAGACCGTTGACCTGGAAGGCCGCTACGTAGCCCCCGGCTTGATTGACAGCCACGTTCACATTGAAAGCGCCATGGTCCCGCCCCACGAATTTGCCCGCGCCGTGGGGGGGCGCGGCGCCACCACCGTCATCACCGATCCCCATGAAATTGCCAATGTGCTGGGCCTGGAAGGGATTCGCTACATGCTGGGCATGGCCAAATACAACCCCCTCAGCGTTTATGTAAATGCGCCCAGTTGCGTGCCCAGCACCCACATGGAAACCACCGGCGCTTCGCTGGCCTGGTATGATCTGGAGCCGCTGCAGCACGAGGAATTTGTCATCGGCCTGGCTGAGGTGATGAACTTTCCCGGGGTAGTGGCCGGCGATGAAGGCGTGCTCAATAAAATCCGCTCGTTCCACGGCCGGGTCAAGGATGGCCATTGTCCCGGCCTGACGGGTCGAGCCTTGAACGCTTACGTTACCGCCGGCATCGGCAGCGACCACGAGTGTACTACGGTGGAGGAAGCGCTGGAAAAACTGCGGCTGGGTATGGTCATCTTTATCCGCGAGGCTACCAATGCCCACAATTTGAAGCCGCTGCTGCCCCTGATTACGCCCGAAAACTCCCGGCGCATTTGTTGGTGTACCGATGACCGCCAGCCGGCCGATATATTGGAAGAAGGGCACATTGATTTTATGATCCGCACCGCCATTGCCGAGAGCGTGCCGCCCATGACGGCCTTCCGCATGGCCACCCTCAACCCGGCCGAATATTTTCGCCTGCATGACCGGGGGGCAGTAGCGCCGGGCCGCCGGGCCGATTTGATGGTTTTTTCTGATTTGCACCGGCCGGCAGCCGAGCTGGTCTATCGGGGGGGGCAGTTAGTGGCCCGGGATGGGGTGGTTATCCCCTGGGAGCGGCCAGACCGGCGCATGGCCTTGCGCAGTTCCATCAATGTGGATTGGAGCAAGGTTGATTTCAAAATTAAGGTCGAAAGTGCGCAAATCCGCATCATCGGCGCGATTCCGGATCAATTGATTACCCAGCACCTCATTGAAGATACCCCACAAAGCCATGGCTATGTGATGGCCGATACCGGCCGTGACCTGCTCAAAATGGCGGTGATCGAACGGCACATGGCCACCGGCCGGGTTGGCAAGGGCCTGGTGCGCGGCGTAGGGCTGCAGCAGGGCGCTATTGCCAGCACCGTGGCTCATGACCATCACAACCTGGTTGTTATTGGCGTTGACGACCACAGCATGTTCACCGCCGCCCGGACCCTGGCCGAAACCCAGGGAGGGATGGCGGCAGCGGTGGGCGACAAAGTGCTGGCCCGGCTGCCGCTGCCCATTGCCGGCCTGATGAGCGACCAGCCCATTGAACGGGTGCGCGACCAGATGGCCGACATGCTGCGGGCCGCCCACCAACTGGGTTCAGCCCTGCACGACCCTTTTATGGCTATGAGCTTCCTGGCCCTGCCGGTCATCCCCTCGCTTAAACTGACCGACCACGGCCTGGTGGATGTGGACAAATTTCAATTGGTTCCCCTTTTTGTAGACTAAAACCCAAACTTTCCTCTGTTATCTTGACAAAAACCGCGCTTGATGGTATGCTCAGATAAATTTGTCATACAACCATACCATATTATCACATTACTTTTAGCCTCTAGCGCCAGCCCACCATTTTTAGAGTCAAAACATCACCGCAGATGATGACCTTAACCCCGGACGATCCCAGCCCTAACCAGGCGTTACTTCCGGTTTTGAAAACCGGGCCTGTTTTAGCGCCTTTCCGACGCTTTCACCTGGCAGTAGCCAACCTAAACCCAACCATTTTGAAATCGCTTCACCTTATGGTAGCATGGAGACGCTGGCCCTTTGACCATGATGGTCAACGCGTCCTGGCAGAAAAGGAGGATTTTGGCAGCTCAAAGTTACCAACCGTTGACTTATGTCAATTCTGAGTACCAAGTTATCAATTCACTTAAGTTATCTGGAGGAGATTATGTTAAAACAGATTGGACTGTTTTTGACTCTCATTTTTGTGGTAAGCCTGGTGGCTGCCTGTGGCGGCGCGGCTCCTACCCCTGCCGCAGAAAAACCGGCAGCAACTGAAGCAGCCAAAGCTGAAGCCCCGGCTACCGAAGCGGCCAAACCGGCCGTCACCGAAGAGCCCAAAGCCGAAGCCCCGGCCAC
>CAZDMM010000580.1:0-5213 GCA_964505845.1 uncultured Caldilineaceae bacterium | reverse complement strand
AAAAGCGTCCAGAAAAGTTTGTCTAACCGATTTGGCCGGGATTAGGAGACACTAGCCCTGCGGGTTAGGGGATGAAAAATAAAGGGAAAAATCCCCCCAAATCTCGGCAAAAACCTTTCTGGTGTACTATAATCGTGTGAAGGATAAACATGACATCAGCTAACGACCAAAAAATTACCTTTCGTACCCCGCTGGGCCAGGCTGTCGCCGCCCAGATAGGGGAGGTAAAATTAGCTAAAACAACTCTGGGAGTTGAAACTTTTTTTATCAGCCTGACGGTGGATTACCCGCTCTACCGCCAAATTGATGAGCAGGAACTCTTTAACTTGCTGCCCCAGGTTCGCAACCAATTGGCCCTTGAGAAGCTGGAGGCGGAGATTCCGGTTGAGATAGAAGCGATTTTGAAACCCGCTTTGGCTAAATTCTTGCAGCAGCAAAATCTAACTGCGGCGGAAGTGGCTAAATTACTGCTCCAGGCTGACCAGCCTTATGATTTTCTGCGGGATACCGAAAGCTGGCTGGCCTATACCGTGTGGCAACATGTGGCCCTGCCGGATGACATGCAAGATTACGGCTCGCTTAAACTGGGTTATAAAACCCTGTGGCAAGCTGCGCCGGCCGACCTGCCGCCCGCCCCTATGCGTGAGGTAGTGCAGATGTTTTTCTTGCAAAAGCATTGGCCTTACGAGGACGCCGGCGACGACCTGTACCGGCTGCATGTGGATGGCGACCAGATGGAGTGGGTTTGCCTGGTCAAACTTGATGAGGCCCGTCACTTCTGCCTGGTCTACTCCATCTTGCCGGAGTTAACCCCGGAGGCCAGACGGGCCGACATGGCGGCGTTCCTGGCCCAAACCAATTATGATTTGGGCATCGGCAGTTTTGAAATGGACATGGCCGATGGCGAGATCCGCTTCCGCACCTCCCTGGATGTGGAAGGAGACCGCCTGAGCCTGGCCCTCTTTGAACAATTGCTAACCACCAATATCTCCACTATGGAGCAGTATCTCCCCGCTCTGCTGGAACGGATGGCAGCCGTTTAAAAATTTAGAAAACTCTGCCGCTTCTAAGCCCGCTCGCCCAGGGTGAGCTTGGCCTGGAAGGTTTTGCCCTCACGCAAAATATCCAGGGTGATAGTTTCACCGGCCACATGCTCAATCAGCAAACTGACCAGGGGGTGGCGCTCATTAATGGGCTGCCCGTTGACGGCGGTAATAATATCGCCGGCCTGCAAACCGGCCTGGGCTGCCGGCGAACCACCCACCACCTCTTGCAGCAAAGCCCCATCGGTGATATTAAGATTCTTTTCAATAGCCACCTGCGGGTTAAGTTCCTCATATTGAACGCCCAAAAAAGAAGGCCGGGCGTCGCCGTTTTGCATAAGGCGCTGCACCACCACTTTGCCCACATTGCTGGGGATGGCAAAGCCCAGCCCCTCGGCCCCGGTCGAAAAGCCTTCGCCGCGCACCACCGCCGTATTGATGCCGATGACCTGCCCGGCCAGGTTGATCAAAGGGCCGCCGCTGTTGCCGCTGTTGATAGCCGCATCCGTTTGCAGCAGCCCCCGCAAATCGCCCAGATCACGGTTGAACCCGCTCAACACCCCGGCCGTGACGGTATTGCGATAGCGGCCCAGGGCCGAGCCGATGGCAATCACCTGCGCCCCCAACGGCAGTTCCCCTGAGTCGCCCCAGGCTGCCACCGCCGGCACCAGTCCATTCACTTTAATCACAGCCAGGTCAAAATCGGGGGCCGTACCCACCACCGTCGCCGGGGCGCGGCCGCCGTCGGCATAAATCACCAACAGTTCTTGAGCGCCCTCAACCACGTGATGGTTGGTTACGGCATAACCCTGCGCGCTGATAAAAAAGCCGGTGCCGCTGCTCATGCCCTGCAAACTCTGGTTGATAACCGTTACCACCGCCGGCAGCGTTGCGTTAACGGCGGCCACCGGGGAGGTTTGGTCATTAATCACCAGAGATTGCGGCTGAGACTCTACGGCGGGTAGCGCCATCACCGGGCCGGCGGCCCCCGCCGCTGCCTGGCCTGACGTTGCCACTCGACTGGCTGCCCAATACCCTACCACCCCACCCACACTCGCGCTCACCAGCAGCACCACTATGAAAACCACCCCAACGCCCAGAGCCAGGTAAGAATTATTTTGTGAGGACATAACTTGCCTCCTTTTTGAGCTAATTCCCCTATCTACTTTACCATAATAACATTTTAAGCCAAAAGTGAGCTTAAATCAACCATTCCTGGCCGTTATTACAACCTGCCCAGCCGGGAAAAATCCTCCCGGCCGAGGGATAAAAATAGGGCAAAGCACAGCACTTTGCCCTATTTTTGTCTACCTCATCAGCTACGGTTGGTCAATTATCTTCTGACTGCTGCAAGGCCGCAACATTGGGCCGTTCACCTAACGTCACCTGCACGGTTGCTTTGGTACCGTCGGCGTGGATAACCTCCAGGGGCACGGTATCGCCGGGGCGAGTCGAATCGGCCAGGTAGGTAATAACATCCTCGATGCTCTGCACCGGCTGGCCGTTAATGGCCGTGATGACATCGCCGCCCAATTGGTAATCAATGCCGTCTACGGTTTGGGTTTTGTCGCTGCCCTTCAAGCCGGCCTTGTCAGCCGGGCTATCCTTGGTTACTTCAATTACCACCGCCCCCTTTGTGTCCTGGGGCAGTTTCATCAAATCTATCAGCTCCGGCGAAACGGTAGCTCCGCTGATGCCCAGCCAGGCGTATTTGTACTCCTCACCTTTAATCAAGATAGGGACAATCCGCTTGGCAGTATTGATCGGCACGGCAAACCCGATCCCTTCGTTTGCGCCGCTCCTGGAATAAATTTGAGAGTTGATGCCGATCACCGCCCCGGTGCGGTCCAACAAAGGGCCGCCTGAATTGCCGGGGTTGATGGAGGTGTCGGTTTGAATGGCCTCAGGGATGGAAAAGCCGGCGTTGCCGCTGCGGATGGTGCGCCCAACCGCGCTGATAATGCCGCCGGTCATAGTAAACTCTTGCCCAAACGGGCTGCCGATGGCGATGCTCAGTTGCCCCACCTTCAACTGGTCGCTGTCGCCCAGGGTTACGGGCTTTAATTCGGCGGCCGGACGATCTATTTTGATCACGGCCAGGTCAGAATTGGGATCGCGCCCCAGCACCTGCGCCTGGAAGGTGCTGCCGTCGGCAAAAACAACTTCCACGCTCGAAGCCCCGGCCACCACGTGATTATTGGTCACAATATGCCCTTCCTGATCCCACACAAAACCGGAACCTTGACCCCGATTGAAAAATTCACGGGGCTGGTCTTCCGGCTGGTTGGGCTGGTTGGGCCGGCCAAAATCAAAGGGAAAGTCAGCCTCCGCCTGGATTTTTTGGGTAACCAAAATGCTGACCACCGAGGGTACGGTCGAGTCGTACAGGCCGGTCAAGGCGCGTTCATAGGCAGCGACCACATCGGCGTCGCCGGGTGCAGTTTGAGCTGCCTGGGCCACCCCACCCAAATGCGGCCCCAACAGCAGACCACCGGCATAAGCGCTGGTCAAAGCAAGCAAAAATACCGCTGTTAACCCCAGAATAAAAGCCCTATAACTTAAAGTGCGATGCGTGTCCACAGGCATAGTCTCCTCACTCTGCTAAAGATGATTGAATTGATTTTATCTTACGCAGGGTAGAAACGGCATAGGAATGCCGCGTCTACCCATTTAAAGCATGTCCGATTGAATTGACTTTATCTTACGCAGCGCAGATTAGAATACATTTAAAGCATTGTTAGAGATGTATTAAAAAATGAAATTAATCTCTTGACAAACGTTTGTATTCGTGTTACACTCGTTTTGCTGCGTCCACTTTTTAATTCTCTCCAATTTTTATTTTTTTGTCAAAATATACAAACGTTTGCACCAATGCCGGCGCCAACACAGGATGGCTTTTTCGGATGCGCCGCTTTTAGGAAATACGCAGGTGACAGTTTCGATTAAGGACATCGCCAGGGCCATGAATATTTCCTACAGCACCGTTTCACGGGCGCTGAACAACAGCCCGCGTGTCAAGCCAGAGACCCGCCGCCAGATTCAACAGATGGCCCTGGAAATGGGATATTTGCCCAGCGCCGTCGCCCGCAGCCTGGTGATGCGCCGAACCAATACCATTGGTGTGGTCGTTACCAAGATTACCGATCTCTTCTTTGCCGAGGTTATCCAGGGCATCGAAGAAACGGCCCTCAATTACGGCTACAGCGTCATTTTGATGAATTCGGAGGGGCAGCCGGATTATGAGCTGGCCGCCATTCAAAGCCTGCGAGAACGCCGGGTGGATGGCATTATTTTGGTGGCCGCCTGCGCCGGGGCCGATAGCAAAAAACGCCTGTTCAGCTCGCCGCTCGAAACCCCCATCGTCATTATCAATAATGTGCACCAGGAGCACATCGGCTATTCGGTTGAAACCGACAATGTTGGCGGCGGTCAGGCCGCTACCCGGCATTTGTTGGATTTAGGCCACCGGCGCATCGCCTATATTGCCGGCCCGGTCAGCGAGTGGGACAGCATGGAGCGGCAGCAGGGCTATGAGCAAACCTTGCAGGCGGCCGGCGTCCCTGTTGACCCGGCCCTGATTGTGCGGGGCGATAATTTGCCCGTAGGGGGGATGCAGGCCATGCAGCGGCTTTTAGCCCTGCCCAACCCGCCCACCGCGATCTTTTGCTACAACGATGTGACCGCCTTGGGCGCGATGCGAGCCGCTTATGATGCCGGCCGGCGTGTCCCGCAAGATTTCTCCATCGTTGGTTTTGACGACATCGCCCTGGCCCCCTATTTTGAGCCGCCCCTCACCACCGTAGCCCAGGCCAAACTGGAGATGGGTGAAAAGGCAGTGCAAATGGTGCTGGATTTGTTGGCCGGGGAACAGATTGTAGAAAAGTCGGTGCTGCCAAGTCAACTAATTGTCCGAGAGTCGACGCGGGCGTTGAGCTAGATACGTCTGGCGTATTGCGTATTCCGTTACTTATGGAAGACGCAACACGCCAGACGTAAGGGGTGCGTCCGAAATTTTAGGCGAGTTTGCTCTCGCCGGATAGCCATATCCGGCGATGGGGCCTGGATATGGCTATCCAGGCCGAGCTTCCTAAAATTCTGGACAGACCCGACGTAAAAAGGGATACCAAATGCCAGAAAAAACGATGCAAGCTGCTATTTTTGAGGCTGAAG
>CAZDMM010000579.1:1817-5217 GCA_964505845.1 uncultured Caldilineaceae bacterium | reverse complement strand
GTAACGCACCGGCAGCGCAAGACGGCGTAATTTGGCATGGGTACACTCATAGGCTACCATCTCGCGGGTGGCGGTTTTGCCGTGGCCGCGTCCCGCCAACAAAAAAGCTGTCTGAGGATGAGCCGGGTTCCCCAAGATGTCATGGAGATAGGGCCGATCCACAAAAAAGTAGGGCAGGTAAGATCGTTCCTGGTCGGCCTCAAAGAGAGCAAACGGATCGTCGGTGAAGCCGAATCCTTCTAACCACCGCCAGAAGCGGCGGCTAAAGCTATCATGATGGGCGCTCAACATAAGGTGTAACTTCTCATAAAAATGTCACATTCTTGTCACAAGCATACCATAAAGTTGACCACTCGACAAGCTTGTTAGCAGGTATAAAATCTGGCTATAATGGCTGTAATGAGAAATCGAGTGGTGGCGGAGGTGAAACATGTACCCCAGGCATTGGCTCATCATTTTCATCATAAATTTGGCTTTGAGCCTGGTTAGCCCATTTCACCCTGGTGGGCTTGTCTCGGCGCGCCAGGGTGAACTTCCCCTGAGCATTATACTTGCAACCACCCAGGCCGAAGTGATCGTTGGCGATGCCATGACCTGGCGAGTTAGTCTGACGCCTCAGAGCCAGGAGCGCATCGAAGCGATTCAAGTTCGATCTGGGGATAATCGGGTTTGGGTCTTTCTTGGTGGGCCTCAATCCATTCGAGTTCTCACCAACACCGTTGTTTTAGACGTGCCTGCCGTCCCTCTTGTTGCTGGTAAATTAACGCCCTTGCTTGAAGTAGATTATTCCCTCGGGAGGAAAACGTACAGCCAATTAATAGCGGCCGATAGGGTGGTTGAAGTAGCCTCGGTTGAATCTCGGGTGCAGGCCGATATTGTTGTTACCGAAAGCACGGCGCATCAAGGAGACCCCCTACCGCTAGAGCTAAGAATCCACAACCATTCACCCTTTACCCTGACCCAACTGCAGGTAGAAGGCAGAGGAACCGATCTGGTCTGGGCAGATTTGACCACTTTGGCCGATATACCACCTTACCAGAACACCACTCAAAGGTTGTCGCCTACCCTCAACGGGCAGTACCCACTACCGGAAGTAAATATTGCCTATACCTGGACTGATTTAACCGGAACTACCCATCATTGGGTGTTCAATGTCAGGGGTGACATGATGACCCTTGTGCCTGATTTGCTCGGTAGAATTCCTGATGAAGCCTTTGGGATTCTGATTGGCGTGATAGCCGGCGCCTTGTCCACCTTTATCACCGGTTTAGTGGGGGCCTGGGTTGCACGCATACTTCAAAAGCGGCAAAATCGGCGCCATGCGCATGGCCTACTCCAACTTCTGACTTTACAGGCAGAATATGCGGCTGATAACGGCGTATTAGTTGAATTAGAGTCTTTAAGCACCATCTTCAAGCAAGAAGGATTATTTACGATTTTAAATGAGGATAGGCTGGATGAAGATGCGCGTGAGTTTTGGAAAATAGCGGAACGTCACAATGCTGGCTTGAATCTACCTGGAGGTGCGCAGCGGACTGATGAACTTCGTAAAGTCACCCATCTTTTGAAACAAAAGCTAAAGATAATTTCAGAGGGGCCAAAATAAGCCGGTCAGGCTTAAGCCTCCTGAGCAAATAGTTGATACTGCTAGACTTTTACATCCCTTCCATCTTATGGTATAGTACGCCTGACACTTCTCCAGCAGGCAAAACATGGCCGAACGAATTCCAACCCAACCCTACGTGCTGGTGGCGGGCGCGGCAGGGATTGACTCTAAAGGTAAAGCTAAGGCGCCTTTTGTGCTGGGCAGCAGCACTCCGGGCCTGGTGCGTGTTTCTGTGGGTGGGGTGGCCCGCAACGTGGCCGAAAACCTGGCCCGGCTGGGCACCGAGGTGGTGCTGCTGTCGGCCATTGGGCCAGGCCCTAACGGCCAGCGAATTTTAGCCAACGCCGTCCAGGTAGGCATCAATACCGATTATATCCAGGTTTCCGCTGAACACCACACGGCCGCTTACCTGGCCTTGCTGGATGAAAAAGGCAACCTGACCTTCTCCGTTGATGATATGGAGATTATTGCCTGTTTGACCCCGCAGGTGATCAACCGGCGGCGCAGCTTGATCAAAAGCGCCGCCATGGTAGTGTTCGACGCCAATTTGCCCGAAGTGACCATTGATTCATTGGTCAAAACCGCCAGCCGTTATAAAGTGCGGCTGTGCGCCGACCCGGCCTCAACCACCCTGGCCGGCCGCCTCAAACCTCATCTCTCCACACTGTTCATGGTAACCCCTAACGTGCCCGAAGCCGAGGTGCTCTCCGGCAGAGCCATCAAAGACGAAAACCAGGCCATTACCGCCGCCCGCGCCCTGGTCAATGCCGGGGTTGAAATTGCCATTATTACCCTGGCCGAAGAAGGGGTGGTTTATGCTTCGGCCCAGGACAGCGGCCATATCCCCGCCGTCGCCACCGATATTATCGACTCTACCGGGGCCAGCGATGCCTTGACCGCCACCGTCGTCTTTGGACTCCTCAACGATATTCCCCTGGATGAGTCGGTGCGGTTGGGGGCCAGCGCCGCCGCTCTCACCCTGGCCTGCACCGATACCGTCTGCGCCGATTTAAACCTGGAACTGCTGTACGATAATTTGTTGATTTAGCAGCGGTTTCAGGGGGCATGTTGGAACGTTTAACATTAACCCTTTAGCCCTCAACTATTACCCCACCTGGAGGATTGCATGAAAATCGCCCCACGCGGCATGCACTTTGAAGAATTTGAAGTTGGGCTGGAAATCTGGACGGCCGCCCGCACCATCACCGAAGCCGACATCGTTAACTTTGCCGGCCTTTCCGGCGATTTCAACTTTATCCACATCAACGCCGAAGGGGTCAAACAGACCCCCTTTGGGCAGCGCGTGGCGCACGGCATGCTGGTCGCCTCTATTGCCAGCGGCCTGGCGGTACAGCAGGGCTTTATTGACGGCACAACCCTGGCCTTCCGGGAGCTAACCTGGAAATTCACCAAGCCCGTCTTTATTGGCGATACCATCCAGGTGCGCATCAAAACCACCGAAACCAAAGCGATGCCCTCGCTGGGCGGCGGCCTGGTCACTTTTGAGGCCCGCGTGCTCAACCAACACGACGAACTGGTGCATAAAGGCGAGTGGAAAATGCTGATCAAGTCCCGTGAGGGATGAAAAGGTGCAGGGGAGCAGAGGTGAAGTATATCTCCCCTGCTGAAATTTTGAGAACACACATGAAGCGAACCTTTGTACCTGCCACGCTGAACGACTGGATTACAGCCCAGGCGATTCCGTTTTCTATCGCTTCGCCCCAAACGTTGCATGCCGCCGTTGACAAGCTGGTCGCCTCACTTGGCGACTCGGTGGAGCTGCTGGGTTTTGGC
>CAZDMM010000579.1:0-1807 GCA_964505845.1 uncultured Caldilineaceae bacterium | reverse complement strand
ATGCTCATCCTCCGCAACCGGCTGTTTGAGCGGTTGGTGACGGCGCACGGCTACAGCGCCATCGCCATCGAGAGCAGTTTCCCAAAGGGCCGCGTCGTGAATGAGTACGTGGTTGGCCGCGGCCCGGCCTTGTATGAAGCGGTGCAAGAAACCGGATTCAGCCACGGTTTTGGCCGGCTTGAGGCCAACCGGGAACTGGTGGAGTGGATGCGGCGCTACAATGCCGACCCTGCCGACCGGGTCGAAATTCACTTCTATGGCTTTGACAGCCCCACCGAAATGACCGGGACCGACAGCCCAGGCCAGGTTCTGCATTTTGTGCTCGATTACCTGGACTCGGTTGAGGGCAATCGCAGCCAAAAGCGCCGCGAGCGTATTGTCTCGCTGCTTGGGGCAGACGCCGACTGGGAGAATCCGGCGGCCTTGATGGATCCCACCAAGTCGGTGGGATTATCGCCCGCCGCTGCCGCTCTCCGCATTGAGACGGAAGATCTCATCACTGAACTGCAAATACGCCGGCCGGAACTGGTAGCCAGGAGCAGCAAGGATCGGTATTGGGAAGTGTGGCAGCATGCTTTGGTAGCGCGGCAGTTGCTCAATTATCACGCCGGGTTGGCCCGAAACTCGGAGGAACGGGTGGTCGAACTTCTGGGTATTCGCGACGCCATGATGGCCGATAATCTGGCCGGCATCGTATCTCGTGAGCGCGGCCGGGGCAAGGTTTTTGCCTTTGCCCACAACCGCCATTTGCAGCGCGGAAAGGCCCAATGGCAGCTTGGCCCCAACCTGCTCCTGTGGTGGCCGGTGGGAGCGCACCTCCACCAGATGTTTGGCTCGCGTTATGCCGTCGTCGGCTCAGGGGTGGGCGTTTCGGAGGCAAACGGCATTGGCCAGCCCGAACCCGGCACGCTCGAAGCCTTGCTGACCGGTTTACCGGAGCCGGCGCTCTTCATTCCAACGCGTCAAGGGCAAGGACTTCCAGCCTCAGAAATCGCCGCGCTTCCGACTCGTTCAGGCAGCGTCAAGAACCTGAGCTACTTCCCCCTCACCTCCGAAAGTTTCACCGACTTTGATGGACTGGCCGTCCTTCATTCCACAACATACAGCCGCGGAGGGCCGCCCTTGCCCTAGTGGCTGTCATTGGGAAGGCAAAAATGTCTCGCCAAATATACGACATCACCCGCACCATCAATCCTGCCCTGGCCCCCTGGCCGGGCGACACCCCTTTCTCAGCCCAGGTCATCACAGCTATCAAACATGGCTCCTCCATCAACCTGACCACCCTGACCCTGAGCAGCCACCTGGGCACGCACGCGGATGCACCCTACCACTTTCTGGATGACGATTTGACCATCGAGCAAGTTGACCTCTCGGCCTATATCGGCCCGGCCACGCTGATGACGGTGCAGCGCCAATCCGGCCCGCTCACCCCCGCCGATTTTCCCGGCCTCGATTGGAGCCGGGTGCAGCGCTTGCTGGTTCACTCCACCGCCAGCGCCCAGCCGCCAGAGCTTTTCCCCACCAAGTTTGTCTACCCCTCCCCAGAGTTGGCCGAATGGATGGCCCAACACGGCATTGTCCTGTTCGGCTCCGACGCCCCCTCGATGGACGATATGCACAGCCAAACCCTGCCCGGCCACAAGGCTCTGCGCCGCCACCGCATCGCTATTTTAGAAGGATTGCTGCTCACCGGTATCCCCGATGGTCTCTACGAGTTGATTGCCCTGCCCCTCAAGATTCAAGGCGGCGACGGCTCGCCGGTGCGGGCGATTTTGCGCGGTTAGCCTTGTTGTCACCTTTATGCGCC
>CAZDMM010000578.1:0-5222 GCA_964505845.1 uncultured Caldilineaceae bacterium | reverse complement strand
CGCGCAGCAGTAAATTTATGGACCTAGCATTTATTGTTGAGGCGATTCGTAGTAATCGTATCCGTATTACCGATCATGCTGATGAAGAAGCGCAGGCGGATTATCTTTCGTTTGATGAAATCTTGGTCAGCGTTTTTCAAGGTGAGATTATTGAAGATTATCCGGACGATAAACCTTATCCCAGTTGTTTAATATATGGAGAAACCTTTAAAGAAGAGCCGGTACACACTGTTTGGGCTTATAATCATGCAAACCAGTGGGCCGTATTGATTACGGTTTATCGCCCTAATCCAGACCGATGGATTAACTGGCGAATAAGGAGAACAAAAGATGCTTCCGTTTAGTCAATGCCCGGTATGTGGGGGCGAGATAATCGAGAAAGAGGTTGAAAAATTGTTACGGGGCGGTAAACATACCGCTGTGGTAAAGGTGCGGGCCGAAGTTTGTTTGCATTGTGGCGAACGTTTGTACTCTAAGGAAACCATTAGCCGTTTTGAACAAATTCGGGCCAAGTTAGCCCGCCAAGAGGTAGCGGAGTTTCAACCGCTGGGGCAATCATTTCAGGTCGTGGTCAGTTAAGTATATCCGATTTATGTCCGACAAACTCACCCCCCGCAGCGAAGATTTTAACGAGTGGTACAACTCCCTGGTGCTCAAGGCCGATTTGGCCGATTACGGCCCGGTGCGGGGGACGATGATGACACTTGACCCATGACACAGGAGTTTTAACATACGCTCACCTTTTCCGGGTATGGATCCTTATACCGAAGCGCGGCATCTGTGGAAAGGACTGCATACCCAGTTGATCGGTGAATTGAGCACGCACCAATTGCCGCCGTTGTTGGCGCCGGCCTAGTATGTGGATGCGGAACCAAGTTTACAGATTACCGGGGAACGAGAGATTTACCCGGATATTCAGGTGGCGGCTGAACGAGCGGCAGGTCAGACCAGACCTGCTGGATTGGGCTTGCCCGTAGCGGAAGCCACCGTGACCATTGTAACCGAGGCCGAAGAGGAAGAAGAGAGCGCTATTTTCATTAGAGAAGCCGGGACTGAACGCCTGATTACTGTGATTGAAATTCTTTCCTACAGCAACAAAACCGGTGGCAGCGAAAAACGGGCCCGTTATTTATTGAAACGGCGCGAATTGTTGGCGGGAGGCGTCCATCTGGTAGAAATAGACTTGCTGGGCTGGGGTCAACGGGTGGTAACTGCTTTGCCCGATCAGCCCTACCATATTCTGGTCAGCCGAGCCGACGAGCAGCCGCGCAGTCGGGTCTGGTCATTTAACCTGGCCGATCCCATTCCCACTGCGCCTATTCCTCTCATTGCATCGGATGAGCATGTTCCGCTGCCGCTGCAAGAAGCGTATAGTACAGTTTATGAAGCGCGAGGATTTCGCCGCCGGCTGGATTACGGGGCAGATCCGGAAGGTCCTCTGACCCAAGCACAGCGGGCCTACATTCGAACACAATTGACCCAGGAACAATTGTGAACATAAGGGAGCAAATAGGTGGTAACAGCCTCAGTTAAGGTATCACCTCAACAAAAACAACTGCTGGATACAGAACTGCGCCGCCAACAAGCTCTCCAGGCCGCCGAGGCGTGTATGGCCTTGCTCAAAAACCGCTTTGGAGCCAAACGAGTCATCCTGTTTGGCTCGTTGGCCGGGCAGGGCGTCTGGCATGAGCAATCCGATCTTGATCTCGCCGTTGAGGGTCTACCTCCGGCTGATTTTTTCAAAGCCTATGCCGCCTGCTCCAAGCTGCTGCCGCCGGGCCTGGAGTTGGATTTGGTACCGCTGGAAGATGTCTTTCCAGAACTGCGGGCGCGTATTCTGGGGGAGGTAGAGCTGCCTGACGATCCAATTTTAGCCTTAAAATCATTGGTTGACGACGAATTGATCGCGCTCAATCAGGTGGCGCAACAAATGACAAAACTCCGTGACGAATGTGCCCAGCCGCCCACTTGGGTTGAGTTGTATGCTTTTGCCGGGATGTTACAGGAATTTTACAATGGCGCCGAAAGAATTTTTGAACGTATCGCCGTGACCCTGGTCGAAGGACTGCCCCAAAGCAGCAGTTGGCACACCGACCTGTTAATCCAGATGGCTACACCCCGACCTGGTGCTCGTTTGGCTGTCATTGGAGAATCCCTCCGCGCTCGTTTGGAGGAATACTTAAAATTCCGCCACTTTTTTCGCCATGCCTATCGCCATACTTTGGAGTGGAGTCGAATGTCCTGGCTAGTCGAACAATTAGATGACACTTTGCGACTGCTGCGAGACCAGTTACAAACCTTTTTCGAGAGTCAACAATAATGCTCAAATCAATCCTGACGGACAAGCAAGAAGTCATTCTCAAGCAAGAACGGCAGTGGCTGGCCGATTTGCAGGTCATCCTGGCCCGGCTGGGCGCGGCCTCAGAAGACCAGACCACCTTGAGCCGCTCCATTCAACAACTGGATGAACTGTTTTTACTGGTCATCGTGGGCGAGTTCAACGCCGGCAAGAGCGCCTTTATCAATGCCCTGCTGGGCCAACCGCTGCTCAAAGAGGGCGTTACCCCCACCACCTCGCAGATTAACGTTTTAACGTATGGTCCGACCAGCCAGCGCCAGGTGCAGGAAGCCCACCTGCACATCCTGACCGAGCCGGTGGAGATTCTGCACCAAATCAATATTGTGGACACGCCCGGCACCAACGCCATCATCCAGGAGCACCAGGCCATCACCGAGGAGTTTGTGCCGCGCTCCGATTTGGTGCTGTTCATCACCTCCGCCGACCGCACCTTTACCGAAAGCGAGCGCAACTTTCTGAGCCACATCAAAGCCTGGGGCAAAAAGGTGGTCATCGTCATCAACAAGATTGACCTGTTTGAGACGGAGGACGAGTTAACCCAGGTGGTCAACTTTGTGCGCGAAAATAGCACCCGCCTGCTGAATGTCATCCCTGATATTTTCCCGGTCAGCGCCCGCAAAGCCATGCGGGCCAAGCAGGGCGATCCGGCGCAGTGGGCCGACAGCCGTTTTGAGCCTCTGGAGCGTTACATTCACGACACCCTGGACGAGACCAGCCGGCTGCGCCTGAAATTTCTCAACCCCCTGGGCGTGGGCGACCGCCTGGTCAACAAATACTCGGAAATTACCGGCAATCGCATGAGCCTGCTCAGCGACGATTTTGAAACGCTGGGCAATCTGGAGCGACAGCTTGGCATTTACCGGGAGGATATGGGACGGGATTTCAAGTATCGCCTGGCCGACATCGAGAACATCTTGTATGAGATGGAAAAGCGCGGCCACGCTTACTTTGACGAAACCCTGCGCCTGGCCCGCATCTTTGACCTCATGAACAAAGACCGCATCCAGCGCGGCTTTGAGGCGCAGGTGGTGGCCGACGCTCCCCAGGCCATTGAGCAAAAAGTGACCGAACTGATTGATTGGCTGGTCAACGCCGAGCTGCACCAATGGCAGGGGGTGACCAGCTACCTGGAGCAGCGCAAACGGGAATATGAAGACCGGCTGATCGGCGATGTGGGCGGCAGTTTTCGTTATGACCGCGACCGGCTGATCGAGTCGGTGGGCAAATCGGCCCAGCGGGTGGTAGAAACTTACAATAAATCGCTGGAATCTGAAAAGATTGCCCAGGGCGCGCAAGAGGCCGTGGCCGGCACCGCCCTGGTAGAGATTGGGGCGGTCGGATTGGGCGCGCTGGTGGTTGCCCTGGCCACCACCATGGCCGCGGATGTCACCGGCATCGTGGCCGCCAGCGTGGTGGCCGCCCTGGGCTTGTTTGTCATCCCGGCCAAGCGCCACTCTGCCAAAAAAGAAATGGCCGAGAAAATGATGTCGCTGCGCCAAAAGCTGACCGGCGCTATCGGCAGCCAGTTTGACAAAGAACTCAACCGCAGCCTGGAACGCATCAACGAGGCCATCGCTCCGTACACTCGCTTTGTGCGCGCCGAGCAGGAAAAAGTGCAGCAAACCCAAACCGAATTGAAGCAGGCCCAACAAACCCAGGGCCGCCTGCGGGCCGAGATTGAAGCGATGTTATAAAAATGTGTCAAGTGCGGGAGTGTCAGGTATCAAGTGCTAAAGTGTCACGTGTAGAAGTGTCACGTGCCAAATGCTAAAGTGTCAAGTATACGTGACACCTGACACTTGATACTTGACACTTGACACCTGACACCTGACACCTGACACCCAAAAATATGTCATTCCCAAAAAAACTACTCATCACAGGCGGCAGCGGCTATTTGGGGCGACAGGTCAGCGCCAAAGCGGTGGATACTTTTCAAGTTTATTCCACCTACAGCTCCAACCCCACCCAAATCAAAGCCGGACAACCTGTGCCCCTCGATCTGACCCGGCGGGACAGTGTTCACCGCCTGGTAGCTGACCTCCACCCCGACGCCATTATCCACACCGCCGCCCTCAACCCCGGCCCCGGCAGCGATGAGGAGATGTGGCAGGTCAACGCGCTTGGCTCACAATATATCGCTGAGGCGGCGGCGGCCGCAGGAGCGCGGCTGGTGCATGTCTCTACCGACGTGGTTCACTCCGGCCGTAACTCCCCTTACGAAGACGACGCTCCACCCTCGCCCATCAACGGCTATGGCCGCTCCAAAGCCGAGGCCGAGCGGCTGGTCGCCCAAATTGACCCCCATGCCGCCATTGTCCGCACCTCGCTCATCTACGGCTTGGCAGAGATGGATCGCGGCACCGAAGGGTTTGTCAAGCGCCTGCAGAGCGGCCAGCCTCTCGTCCTGTTCAACGATGTCATCCGCCAGCCCATCTGGGTAGACACCCTGGCCGAGGCGCTGCTCCGTCTGGCACAGGATATTCATCCTTCCGACTTCCGCCTTCATCCTTTCATATTAAATATTGCCGGGCGGCAGGCTTTGATTCGTGAGGAATTCGGGCGGCGCATGCTGGCCTGGTGGGGTGTTGACGCCGGTAAAATGGTGCAGTCGGGCCGGGCCGCCGACATTTCCGACGCCATTCCCCTGGAAGTGCGCCTGACCGTTGCCAAAGCCGAGCAGCTTTTGGAAATGACCTTCCCCGGCGTGGATGAGGTACTGAGCAGGAGTAAAGCCAATCACTAAAAAACTAATGGCCGAGGCTTTACCTGGTGTCACGTGGTGCGTGTTCCCTCAAGTCTACGCACCACGCACCACGCACCACGGATGAATCCAGACAATGGTTGAAACTTCACTCGCGCCTCG
>CAZDMM010000577.1:0-5233 GCA_964505845.1 uncultured Caldilineaceae bacterium | reverse complement strand
CACCTCTCCCCCGGAACCTGAAGCTGCGGCCCCGGCCGATACGCCCACTTCTGCTCCGGCAGCGCCCACCAGCGCGCCCATTAGCGGCGGCGCCTGGGATTTTGAAGATGGTTTTAGCCCCTGGCCCAACCCCTATGGCGACCGCTGCCCCGGCTCCGGCCTGGCCAACGGCTGGGCCGCTTTCACCTCGCGCGACCAATACGGCTCCTCCTGTATGAACCAAACCACCTGGAAGGGCAACGTCAATTCTGGAACCAGCGCCCAGGAAATTACCTTTGCCTATGTTGGGGTGCAGGGCGGCGTCTTTAAATCCACTTCAACCACGCCGGGGCATCGTTACAGTGTGGAAGCCTGGATGAAACGCGAATTTAGCCCGGCTAAACTGGAAGTTTCTCTGGGGATTGACCTGACCGGCGGTACGGATTGGCAGGCCGCCAGCGTGCAGTGGTTTCCCTGGGATGAAGATAAAGATGACGCCTGGGCCAAAACCGAAGAAACGGTTACGGCCACCGGGCCAAGCATGACCATCTTTATCAAAGGCTTTCACCCCTACCCTGAACCCGGTGGAACCTTGCGCCTGGACTCCATCACCATCACCGACCTGGGGCCAGGCTAAGGTTACAGGTAGCAAGCGGCAAAGTAGCAAGTTGCAGGTCGCAAAGTAGCAAGTTAAAGGACAACTGCTCAAGATGGTGGTCTATCTTTAAAAGCTGGTTTATACTGAGGATTTATAGAGAGCCATCATGAACCGGGGTACACCACCCAGTAATGAAAATCCGACCCCTCTCCTGGCCCCCGCTTGCGCGCCGAATCGAGGGAGGGGTGGGGGTATTTTCCAGGGAGTCATCATGAGCCTGCGGCACACCACCCAGTAATGAAAACATCTTACTGACTACTGATTACTGGCTACTGACTACTATTTTCTGAGGAGATTCAAGTGAACATCAACTCGCGGTTTTCTCCCCAAGTCAAGAGAATGAATAGCAGCGTTAATTCAAATACAACAATAAAACATCCTGCTACCCTGCTACCTACTACCCTGCTCCTCGCTACCCTGCTCCTCGCCTGCCGCCTGGGTGGAGCAGAGGGCACGGCTATTCCGGTCGGCCTGCCTGCCAGCTATGAAATCCAAACTGCAACCCCTACCCGCGACCCTAAACAAGCTACCACACCTTTGGAGCCGGCCGCCACCGAAGCGGCGGTTATTTTACCGCTGGGCGACGCACCCACTCACACCCCCGACCCCAACGTTACTTCCGTTTTGATCCCTGCACCCACCGCCACCTCTGCCCTCATCGAGATCACAACCCCTACCCTGGCTTTGACTCCCACGACGGCGCTAACCCGCACCCCGGCGGCCAAACCTCGCCCCACCACCAAGCCGGACCCACCCCTAAAAGGCGGTGAATGGGATTTTGAAAGCGATTTCATCCCCTGGCCCAATCCCTACGGCGTCCCCTGCCCCGGCGCACGGGTAGCCTCAGGCTGGACGGCCTTTGTAGAAAACGGCCAATACGGTTCTTCATGCTTCAATGAGAATCTGTACCAACCCAATGTTCAGTCTGGCCTCAAATCCCAGGAAATCACCTTTGATTTTATCTCGGCCAACTCCGGGATTATGCGCACCATTCCCACCAAGCCGGGGCATCGCTACACCATTGTGGCCCACGCCAAGCACGATCACAGCATTTCGCCGGTGCAAATGGCCCTGGGGGTAGATTTTAGCGGCGGCAGCGATTGGACCGCCTCAACGGTACAATGGTTTGCCTGGGACAACCCGGCCGAAGATACCTGGAACCCTACCGAGGAAACGGTTACAGCTACCGGCGACAAAATGACCGTCTTTATCAAAGGGTTTCACCCTCAGGCCGACCAGGGGGGTAAAACGGTCATTGATAATGTGAGCATCACCGATTTGGGAGCCGAATGACCACAGACTGCGGATGGCTGACCGCCAATAACGGCAAAACCATGGCGGTCAGTGGTCGGCAGCCGGCGGTCAAAATTAAAAGACTCGGTGTGCCCTCACCGAGTCTTTCAAAAAAGGAGGAGAAGAGGTTGCTTTTGGGTTAGTTTATTGGTACACCAAACCCTTTGACTGATTATAGTGTACCGGTTTTGTTACAAACTCACTTGACGTAAACTCTACGCCGACTCTACGCTCAACCCACCGCACCAGCGGCTATTGGTAAATAGTAATTGGTAATTTGCCAAACGCCCGCAAAGCGCACTAACCAATTCTTTTGGAAATTCCAGCCATTTTGTCAACTCCCCCCCACAAGAGTATACTTGGCATTTCCTAAGTAGCAGGGTGGAGTTTTCAGGCATGATTGAGTATCGTTATTTGCGGCCCCAAGATGCCCCGGCCGCGGCCGAAATTCATATCGAGGGCCAGCCGGGTACAACGCTAACTTTATTGGGCCATCGCTTTTTAACCGAATTTTATCGGGCGGCCTACTATTCAAAGTGGGCCGAAGGTATTGGGGTATTCGATGACGGCCGGCTGATTGCCCAGGCCGCCATTGCCGTCTCCAGTGAAAATTTTTTTTCAGAGTTAAAGACCCGTTACCTGTGGCGCATCGCCGGGCCGGTAACGCTGTCTATCTTAAAAAATCCGCGCATCATTGCCCATGTTATCCAGGGGTGGGGTTACGCTGACCTGGCCCACAGCCCGGCGGGCGAGTGTGACGTGATCTTTTTGGGCGTCAAGCGAGATTACACCCGGCTTGGGGTGGGGCCGGAGTTGGTGCGTTATATGTTTGGCTGGGCGGGGACAATTGGTTTAAAATCGGCCAACTTTATGATTGAAAAACGCAACCGGCCCATGCGCTGGATGATCGGCCAACTGCAGGGCTTATACATTGCCAATGAGTTTGAAGCGTATGGCCGGGCTATGCTGTTTTATAAGGTTCCCATTGCCCCTAACCTGGCCGGCGCAAAGCTGCCGGCGGGGCAGCCTCATACTGTCCCCATGATTTACTCAACCAACGGCAAAGGTTAACAGCATGTCTCTGGCTATTTCATTTGACGATGTCAAAGCCGCGGCCGCCCGCCTCAAAGACGTTGCTCACCGCACCCCGGTGCTGACCTCACGCACCATCAACGGGTTGACCGGCTACCAGGTCTACTTTAAATGCGAGAATTTCCAACGGATTGGGGCATTTAAGTTCAGAGGGGCTTACAATGCCCTCTCGCAGTTGAGTCCGGGCGAGCGGGCCAGGGGAGTTGTCACCCACTCGTCGGGCAACCACGCCCAGGGAGTGGCCCTGGCCGCCAAATTATTGGGCATTGCCGCCACCATCGTTATGCCCACCGACGCCCCGGCCAGCAAATTGGCCGCCACCCGAGGTTACGGCGCCGAGATTGTTTTGTATGACCGCCAGAGCGCCGACCGGGCGGAACTTTCGGCCCGCTTGGTGCGGGAGCGGGGGCTGACCCTGATCCATCCTTACGACAACCCCCAGGTGATGGCCGGGCAGGGAACCGCCGCCCTGGAATTGCTGGAAGATGTGCCCGATCTGGAGGTTTTGGTGGCCCCGATTGGGGGCGGCGGCTTGTTGAGCGGCTGCGCCACCGCAGCCAAAGCTGTCAACCCGCAGATACGCATTTTTGGGGTGGAAACCGAAGCTTCTAACGATTGGTGGCAGTCGTTTCAGCGGGGCGAACGGGTCGAAATCCCCCCACCCGACACCATCGCCGACGGCATGCGCACCCAACAGCCCGGCGAGCTGACCTTCCCGGTCATTCGGGACAAGGTGGCCGAAATCTTGCTGGTGAGCGACGCTCAGGTGATTGAGGCTATGAAGCTGCTGTTGTTCCGCATGAAAATCCTGGTCGAGCCGACCGGGGCCGTCGCTCCGGCGGCGGTGCTGCAAAAACTGGTGGGGCCGGCGGGCCGAAAGGTGGGGGTGATTATTTCCGGGGGCAATGTGGATGGGGAGTTGCTGGCAGATTTGCTGGTTAACCAGTAGGTATTCAGTAGCATTCACGAAACCTTAACTAACAGGCTAACTATTTTCAGACTCCCTCTCCTGTTACCGACTCTCCCGACCCCCTTTTCGACAGTTTGCCCCGCTGTTCCAACCATCGCTGCAAGGAGCGCTGGCTTTCCCCGGAGCGTTTACCCTCAATTAGCGGCTCTTCAACGCAAAATTAACCCCCAGCAAGCCCAACTTTTCAAACATCTCCTTGACGTTTTGCCCGGTTTTGGGGCTGGTTTCGATAAAATCGTAGTGGTTATCCCTGGCCCACCTGGCAATGCGGTCAACCGGAACCCGGCAGGGCAAATCTATTTTGTTGGCTACCACCAGCACCGGAATCCCCCGCGCCTTGCTGCGGCACTCGGCCACCCAATCCGGCAAATGCTTGATGCTGTCCGGGTTGTTCACATCAAAAACCAGCGCCATCGCATGCGACCCCAGATAAAAGCTCTCCCGCACAAACGACCACTGTGGCTGCCCCGCCAAATCCCAGGTATGGATTTTTACCGGCCCCAAACCCGGCACTTTGGTCAATTTGGTGTGGGAGTCCATCCCAATAGTCATTTTATGGTCTTCGATAAACTCATTGAAGACATAACGCCGCAGCAGGCACGTTTTGCCAACGGTGCCGTCGCCGGCCAAAATCACTTTGACATGAAACAGGGCTTGTTCAGTTGTGCTTGTATTCACGGGGGGTGTGCTCCCATCATGGATGGTCTTATCATTTGGAAAGCTGAAAGGCTGGAAGAGTGGAAACTTCTTTTTATTCAGCCTTCCAATCTTCCAAAATGCATTATCCATTTTGAAAATCAGAACTTATTAGGTTTTCTCTTCATATTACACAACCTTTAAGAAATTGCCTATAGCATAGTAGGACTAGTGCTTCTCAGCACAAATTACCACAGATGTTAAAGTCGCCAGAGTCCCAAAGCTTATGTTGACTTGACAGGTCGCTTATGGTAAAGTTGGGGTAGCTCACCTTTCCAAAAGCTGTGGCACATTTAATGGCTGTCCACTTAATTGGTAATTGATTATTGGCAATTACCAATTACTATTTACCAATTACTTTATGGATGAAGCTTGCGGAAAGGTCACTCATAGGTAAAACGACTTGCGTAACCCAACCTTACGGCAGTGGAAATATTTATTGCTCGCCATCATTGTGCTTGATTTGTTAATTGTCGGCGGCATTTATTATTTCATTGTGCAACCAACCCCTTCGGCGGCGCTCACCTCTTTGCTTACCCCGGAGC
>CAZDMM010000576.1:0-5240 GCA_964505845.1 uncultured Caldilineaceae bacterium | reverse complement strand
TAGCGATCCACCAGAAAGGAGACGATGGCCAGGGTTTGGGGATAGGCCACCTGGGGGTCGCTGTAGACAGAAGTGGCCTCATCAAGCTGGGCCCAGGTGAGCAGACGGCCTTCTTCAAAGGCCAGTTTGAGCAGGGCCGGGTCATAGTTGGAGCGATCGCCCGGTTTTTCCAGATATTGGGCGATGCCTTCTTGAAAACCGGCCTTGAGTTTGCCGCCGGAGAGATAAGAGGCAAAGAAATGAGTTAACTCGTGCCGGATGGTGTTGATGACCTCTTCGTCGGGCAGCTTTTCGGTGCGGGGCAGGGCAATGGCAATCTCGTCGCGGTTGTTGAGGGCGTGGGCGATGACGCCGGTCAACTGTTCGGCCAGGGGGTTGATTTCATAGTAACTTTGTTCGGTGGGGAAAAGGCGCAGGTTGATGGGCGTTTCTAGCTGTACCCCAAAGACGACGGTTAACTGCTCGTAAATCTGGTCAATGAAGGCGGCGTAACGCTCGGCCTCGGCTATGCCGCAGGCGCAGGCCAAGCCTAATGGGCCGGGCACCCGCTCGGCATAAACGATGATGAAGTTTTTGGTCTTCAGTTCGCGCCAATCAATTGAGTCTGTTAGGCTATCTGGCTCCTGAGCATAAGCCGGGCCAGGCAGCCAGGTAAACAAGAGGATGGGTAATAACCACCCCCAAACCCATAATTTTCTGGGCAAAGCGACCCCCTTTACAGGTTGATCATGGGACTGCAATAAAAAATGTAAAGCACAAAACGTAATGATTTACGCGAAAAGATGTTATGTTTTGCCACAAAAAGCTTGTTACAGACATGTCACACAAATGATATTGGTACTATAAACAGACCGCCAGGGATTGTCAAGCCGGTTTTGGTAGAGCAAGGATAGCTAAAAAAGGTTAAAGGAGGCTTAAGAAAAGGTGAAAATTGGAAGATTGGAGGGCTGGAAGGATGGAGAGTGGATGCTTGTCGCTTTTTTAAAGTGACTCGGAGTTGTTGAGCAGACAGGCAGCTTATTCAGGGGAGTCGGTAGTTGGCAAGCGAGGTTCATAACCCCGGCAGAGCAGCACCGGCAGCACCGGGTATTTGTTGTAGCGGGGGTCGGTTTTGGCCAGGCCGCACATGATAAAAACGCTGCCTTTGGCGCTGCGGATGATTTTGGCGTATTGGCAAGCGGTGCAGAGTCCAACCGGGAGTGAGATTGGCATGGGGGAGAGTTTAGCATAGAATAGAAGTAATCGCCAAAGGGTAGGTCTGTCTTAGATTTTAGGAGTGCGGAATTAATTCCGCGCAAAGGACAGGGTAGCAACTGCGTACAATAGAGTAGTGATTGTCCGCAAGCAGGTTGATGGCTCAAAGCCAGGCCCTACGATGAGGGAGGCGGCGCTGCTATGGATAACAATGAACATGAGTTGGAACAGGATCGGAGCGAGGCCGCAGCGGAACAACGGGTGGCCTATGTGCGCCTGGCGCGGCAGCTACGCTGGCGGACGATTACGCTAGCGCTGGCGCTGGCGTTGATGACAGTTGGCCTTGGTTGGATGAGGTATAAACAGGCGCTCCTGGCTGAGGCTGAGGCCAGAGCGGCCAGAATCAAGGCGGAGCAGGAGGCTAATCTGGCGGTGGCTCAAGTGTGGCACATGCAGGCTGTGGGTCTATTTGAAGCCAAACCGCTGTTGGCGCTGCGTCTACTGCTTGAAGGCAGGATGTTAGCCTCCTCTGGGGAACAGGAATCTAGTAACCAGAAGGCGGTGGATGCCCTGGCAAAATCTATCCGCCGGTTAGCTGGGGCCGGTCGGTTAACCCCGTTGCCTCGGGAGGAGGCTCAAGTTCTGCCTGTTGGTGAGGATAGTTCGATTTTTATCCTCAACCGGGCTAACTTACCGGGTGAGCTACATCGCCTGAGGGATAATGCCCTCATCGAAACCCTCCCCGGCCCGGTTAATATGATCTCCTCTGGGGGAAGAAGCAATCGTACTTTTATCGTTAACTATAGCAATCACAGCGCCGGTGAGATACGCCGGGTTGCTGACGGCTCGCTCGTCGCCACCTTGCCTGGTTCGGCCTTTAATGTCCAATTTAGCCCAGATGAGGGCAGAACCTATGCCGTGGTTAGTTATAACGAACAGTACAATATTCCGGGTGAACTACGCCGCACCAGCGATGGGGCGCTTATCACGCTTTTACCTGGCTCGGTTTCCCTCCCAAACTTTAGCCCAGACAACCCTACCACGCGCTTCATCGTACATGACTTCGAACATAACCTCGCTGAACTACGCCGCACCAACGATGGTACGCTTGTTGCCACGTTATCCGGCCCCCTTTCCACTGTGCAATTTAGCCCTGATAAGGCCGCTACCTATTTTGTGGCGTATTACAGTGATGACGCCTCGCCTGAATTGCGCCGCACGGCTGATGGGTTACTCATTTTTTCCTTTCCCAGGGGTGCGTCTCCCCTGGCCTTTAGCGCCGGCCAGGCGGCGAGTTACTTTGTGCTAAGTTATGACAACGGCGCTCCGGCTGAATTGCGCCGCACGGTTGATGGTTCAGTGGTGGCCACACTGCCTGTTTCAAGCTCCTTTTTAACTTTTCTTCCTGCGGCAAAGACCCGCTACTTTTTGGTTGGCTATAGTGGTAATCTGCCCAGCGAAGTACGCCGCACGGCTGACGGGTCAATCTTTGTTACTTTGCCCGACGCAGTCACTACAGTACGATTCAGCCCGGACGGATTTATCACCTATGCCATCATTGAATACTATGACCATCCCACCGAGTTGTATCGCATCCACAGCGGTCAACTTGAGCCCCTCTCCGGCCCGGTTCATTTAGTCACCTTTAGCCCGGCCGGTACTTATTTTGTCGTAGACTACAAGGATGAGACTCCCGGTGAACTGTACCGCACGGCTGACGGGGCACGCCTGGCCATTCTATCCGGCCCAGACTTTGAAGTCCGATTCAGCTCCGATGGGGCTGAAAGCTACTTCACCGTAGGTTATCGCGGACTCCAGCCAGAGGTGCGCCGGAGTATTGATGGGGCGCTCCTGGCAACGGTGCCCGGCCCGGTCTCAAAAATGAACTTTATCTACTCAGAAGACGATTACTTTATTGTCACTTATAATGACGGGCATAGTTTTCTGTGGCAGACAGAGAGCCAGCTTCAATCTGGGGGCGGGCCGGGTCGAGTTGATGATGCCGGTGAGATTGGAGGGCAGGCAGAGCCGGCGCAACCCTCATCACGCCGTCTGGTTGAGCTAGGACCAGAGTGGTCCTGGTATTACTTTGGCCGGGCGACGGATCGTCTCATCAGCTTTGAGCATGACGGTCAAGCCTACCTGTTAGATTTAGCCTGGCTCCGTGCAATGGGTGGCCAGGCCGATACAATGCCTATTGAAGAACTGGTACGTATCGCCTGTGAAGGGCCGTTTGCCAGCGGCTTGTTTGACGAGGCGGAATTGCGGCCATACCTGGGGGAGCGAGAGCCACAGGTGTGCAAGAAGTGACCGGAGATCGGGGACAGGGGATTAAGGTTAAATTTTCGGTCCGCGCATCTCCAGAATCAATTCGCTGAGTGGTTTGCCACCGTCTCTATCAAGGGCAGCTCAAATGAGCGATCGCAACTTGAAAAGACCAGTTTGGCAGCCCAAACGTGTGATGACGGCTGGAAATGACAAGTTTGGCAGCCCAAACGTATGATGACGGCTGGAAATGACAAGTTTGGCAGCCCAAACGAGTGATAACACTTGGAAACAATAGGTTCTAAAACCATTACCCTGGAGCCGCCCCGTGAGCCGGGGCAAGGCCAACTGCTTTTACCCGTCAAAAGTCTGTAGACTGACCTAATGAATTTTGATAATCGAAATCGGTAATCGTAGCGGCGACCCCGCTCTGCGTCCTCGCTCTGCACCCCCGCTTTGCGCGCCTTCGCGCAGCGCATTCTGTTTTGTGGCGTGGGGGGATGTGGTCGCCAGGCGGGGGCAAGCTCCGCCACTACGGCGTATTACCGGATTTGAAAATCAAAAACGATTAGGCCACGGAATTGAGAACTCGGTTGTGAGAGAGTATAATAACCAGCGTGGAGGTAAAAATGGCGCAAAATACGCAAACCCTTAAAAGGGAAATTATCTCGGCCTTAGAAGTTTTGCCGTTGGAAAGTTTGACCTTGCTCTCTGAGTTTACGGCTTTCTTACGCAATAAAACTGAACATCCCCTGCCTCAAGCAGGGATCATCAAATTGGGCGGCTTGTGGGCCGGTTCCCCGGAAATTACTCCGGAAGATATAGCTGAAGTTCGACGTGAGATGTGGGCCAATTTTGGGGAACGAGACTTATAATGGCTCGCTACGTGACGGATACACACGCACTCATCTGGCATCTACAAAGCCATACTAATTTGTCGCCCCAAGTTCGCGCCATATTTTCTCAAACTGATTTGGGGCAAGCTGTTATTATGCTGCCTTCCATCGTCTTAGTTGAGATGGTTTACCTGGCTGAAAAGGGACGTATTGCCACAAATCTGGTTAATTTGGTGCTGCAACTTCTGCAAACCAATAGTCAAAATTATCAGCTTGCGCCTCTTGACCTGCCCACTGTAAACAATATAGCTCTTATACCCCGCACGTTAGTCCCCGATATGCCTGATCGTATCATTGCTGCTACGGCCCTTGCGCTAAATCTACCCTTGTTGAGTCAAGACTCGGCCATTGCTCAAGGAGCTCAAATTCAATTGATTTGGTAGTTGACAGCGCTTATCAGCAGTGGCGATAAAGGTCAAGCCAGGGAGATCGGCGGTTATGAGGAGTTCATTCCTTCGGCCCGCGCATTTCTAAAATCAACACGCTGAGGGGATTAGGTTCTATCGAGGGTAGCCCGCTGCTCCATTTCCGGGCCAAGTTCGGCCAGCAGTCCGGCAGCTTGTAGGGTGGCGATGGCTCGCTCCCGCTCCGTTGGCGGCGGGGCCAATCGTTCGGTCAGCAGTTTTTGGGCCAGAGTTTGTATCGTTTCGCCTCGGCGCTCTGACTCCAGGCGCAGGTCTTCCTATAATTCAGCCGGTAGCTCAAGGGTTAGGGTGGTCATGGCGAAAATTTTCCTTTGGATTACACTGACTTACGATTTCTGGATGATATTGTAGCATAAAGCTGGACTTCAAGGTGATAGCAGCCTCATAGTTAGCCATTAAAGCTACCCTGTTGGGGATTCTTCACTCGCTACGCTCGTTCAGAGAATGACATATAACAAAT
>CAZDMM010000575.1:0-5247 GCA_964505845.1 uncultured Caldilineaceae bacterium | reverse complement strand
TGATTTAACGCTTAAAACGCTTTATTTTGGGGGTTTGATGCAGGGCGGGCAGATAGCCCTGTCTTTGCGCTTACATTTTAGCGGGGTCACCGAACCGCTGCTGCGGGCCTTAAAAGCCCAGCACTTGGTTGAGGTGGTAGGCGGCAGCACCCTCAACCCGGTGTCGTACCAGTATACCATCACCGATAAAGGGGGCGAACGAGCCAGAGAACTATTGGAACGCAACCGTTACGTGGGGCCGTGCCCGGTCACGCTGGAACATTATATTGAGGTGGTCAAACAGCAGGCCCGGAATCGCCCCCACGTTAAAGATGCCGATGTGCGTGAAGCCCTGGCCGGCTTGACCTTTTCCGACGACATCATCGAGCGGATTGGCCCGGCTGTCAACTCGTTTGAGTCTATCTTTGTTTATGGGCCGCCGGGCAACGGTAAAACCAGCATTGCCAAGGCCATCGGCCAGCGGCTGCTGCCCGGACAGGTGATGGTTCCCTACGCCCTCTATGAAGATGGGCAAATCATCAAGCTGTACGATCCCAGCACCCACCAGCCCATTGGCAGCGAAGAGTCGCAACTGAACGAGTCTAACCGCTTAGACAAGCGGTGGGTGCGCTGCCGGCCGCCGGTCGTGATTACCGGGGGCGAGTTGGCGCTGTCGGACCTGGAACTATCCTGGAGCGATACCAGCCGCTTTTACGAAGCGCCGGTGCAGTTAAAAGCCAACAACGGTTTGTTAGTGGTTGACGACTTTGGCCGCCAGCAGATGGCCCCCGGCCAACTGCTTAATCGCTGGATTGTACCACTGGAAGAACGGCTGGATTTTTTAACTTTTCATACCGGCAAAAAATTTAGCATTCCCTTTGAAACGCTGGTGGTCTTTTCTACCAACCTGGACCCGGCGGCCCTAGTAGACGAGGCTTTCTTGCGCCGTATCAGCCACAAGCTGGGCATTGGCGACCCCACCGAGGAACAATATCGCGAAATTTTGATGAGGGCTTGCGCGGCGCGCGGCTTTAAATTCGATGAGGCGGCTTACGATTACCTGCTTCAGGAGTATTACTTCTCCATGAACCGCTCCATGCGGGGCTGCCATCCCCGTGATTTGCTCAAGCAAATGTTAATTTTTGCCAATTACCGGGGCGCCCCCCCCGTAATGACCAAAAAGCTGGTTGACCAGGCCGCCCACTCCTATTTTGCCGATTTCTTCTAAACAAAGAACCAATTATTCATAACCAATAACCAATTACCACCTGGTTATTGGTTATTTTTTTCTTCCCCGGCCGCCGGCCGGGACAACTGCGCCACAAAGCGCCGGGCGTCTCGATCATTGGGGTTGGTCTCCACGGCCCGTTCAAACCAGCGCAAGGCCCGCTCAGGCTCCTGGCGATCCAGGTAAATCAGGCCCAGGTTATAAGCCACATTGGGCGCGATGGGATCCAGCGCCAGCGCCCGCTCAAAGGCGGCCACAGCCCGCAACTGCTCCTCATCTTTAGCCAGGATAGGGTTGCCCAGGTAAGCCGCCCCCAGGTTCGTCCAAACCATAGGGTTGCCCGACTCCTGGAGGCTCAACCGCTCTAAAACTACCACCGCCTGGCTGAATTTTTTGGATAGAATGTAAGCGCCGCCCAGGTTCAGAGCCGCATCAGGGTGTTCCCGGTCTAATTGGTAGGCTCGCTCCAAAAAGCGCACCGCTTTGTCAACTTCCCCCCGCTGCAAAGCCTGCGTGCCCAGCCTTAGCCACTTGAGAAAACGCTCCGTTGTTTCTTTTTTCTTGGATGTATTTTTCATAGGGCATCATTTCTTATGGTTAAAGAAGCGGCTCATGTTAAGAACAAGTGACCGGCACTTCAGAGTGAGGAAGTGCCGGTCACTTTGCACTTATGCTGTACATGAGCCAAAGAAGCTCTTAACCACCTCGGTGTGAAGCGGAAACGCTAATTCTTGCGGCGCGGTGATAATTTGCCGTTCCGTCGTTTCGTCCGACGGCTCAAACGGCGGCAGCGCGGCGGCAGTACGCCCCTGCGCCAGGCCAAAAATCAAAATCTGGTCGCCTCGTGGGGTGCTGCGCACCCAAAATTCCTTGATTTCCTGGGGCGCAATCCTGACTCCGGCCTCTTCCCACAGCTCTCGCGCCCCGGCCTCCTGCCACGATTCGCCGTAGTCTACAAATCCACCCGGCAAAGCCAACCGGCCCTGCTGGGGCGGAATCCCCCGCCGGATCACCAGCAGCCCCTCATCCACCGGCAGCAGCATGACCACAATGGGCGTAGGATTGAGAAAGGTGACGTTGTGGCAATGAGCGCAGACGCGCGGCCAGGGCTGGTCAAGCGCAAAAGGATGACCGCAGTACGAGCAATGAGAATTTTTTTGAAAAGACATGTTTTTTCCTCAGGGTGATGAGAGCCTGTCCCCCAACTCACGCTGCAAAAAATCGCGGATTGCTTCTGCCGCCAATTGGTGGCCGGCGACCGTCCAGTGCCCGTCATGCCGAAAATGAAGCGGCGGCGTCTCCGGCCTAGCCGCAGCCTCCCGGAAGATGGGCAGCAAATCCAGGTGCAAGATATGCTCTCGCGCCAAAAAGTCGTCCAGCCGGCGATTGGGAGCATCCGCATCCATGTTGATTTGCTGGAGGGCGGGGTTGGCCGCCAAAAGCCGCTGCCACTGTTCCGGGTAAACCTGCTCCGGCGCGCCAATAACGACAACGGCCAGCCTGGCCCCGCGTGCTTCCACCTCAACCCGCAGCCGCTTGATGATGGCTTCTGTGACCTGCCAGGCCGCCTCAAAATCTTTGTTCGGCGGCGACTCGTAGGTATAAAAATGAACCGGGGTGGTTGGGTGTCCGGCTCGCACCACCCCCTCGCCGCCCAAAATGCCGCTTGGTCCCACCTGCTGCACCACCGGCGGAATGTCGCGCAGGTACGGCGTCGTCAACCGGTACAAGGCCGACCAACGCCAGAGTGTATCGGCCAATGGCAGCAAAAACGAGTTATGCTCAGGATGGGCCTGGGCTAATGGCGACGCTCCCTCAGCCTTAAGCTGAACCTCAGCCCTGGCCTCCTGCACCGGCGGTGGAATTAGCTCTCCGGCCGGCGACAGGGTAAAAAACTGCTTTTGCTGGCTCCCCCCGGTGCTGGCCAACTCCAGCGGGCCATAATTGTTAACGGTATCATTGCGAATGAAAAAGGCCAGCAGCACAATGTGGGGCTGGTAACGAAAGCCCTCGGCCACGTAAAAAATGGCCTCCTGATCGGTGCCCCAACCGCCGACGCCCCCATTGATGACCTCAACCGGCCGCCCCAACGAGTCGCCCAGCAGTGTTTCAAGCTGCTTGTGATAGGTCTGCTCCAGGTTAACCTGCAAAGCCTCGCCAAAAGAGTCGGCCAGCGACAGAATCCGCAGCGCCCCGGCCGGGTTGTCATAGCCAATTTCCCGGTCGCGCAGGCCGCGGGCGTTGATGCGCACCTCGGCTTCAAACTCATTGTAGCTGCTGTGAAAAAGGCCGCCGCTGTACGGGATGTGCCACCAGCCAAACAGGGGGTGGGGCTGCCAGATGGCCGGATTCGGCTCCGGCGGCGGGGCCAATCTCAGCAGCCGGACGCCGCCCTCAATCAACAGCAGGGGCAGCAGCAGCCCCACCACCAGCAGCGCCAGGCGGCCTACAAAATTTTTTAGTGGTTTCAACCCTGTTTATCCTTAATTCCTAGATATTTTCGTGCGTAGTATATCACGCCCCAAGCCGAGTTCAAAGCGACAACGGCTGTATCTAAGAATTCACTCAATTTGCCTCTTGACAAATCGAATCACTTGTGTTAAAATGTTTACATATATAACTATTTTTAATATATATAATTAAAGATTACGTATATAAATAGAGGTATAATTTATGAAGGAAACTCGCCGCGAGCGGCTGCACGCCGCCACTCGTGAAGAAATTAAGCAGGTGGCTCGCCGCCAAATTGCCCAGGAAGGCGCTCCCTCCCTCTCGCTGCGCTCCATTGCCCGTGAGATGGGTTTAACCCCACCGGCCTTATATCGCTACTTTAACAATCGAGATGATCTGGTGACGGCCCTGATTGTGGACGCTTACAATTCTCTGGCCGACAGCCTGACCACTGCCGCTGAGGAACATCCCCCTCACCACTATGCCGAGCGGTTTTTGGCCTTTGCGCTGGCTTATCGGGCCTGGGCTGTGAGCCATCCCCAGGATTATGCCTTAGTTTTTGGCACCCCTATTCCCGGCTATCAAGGGCCGGTGGAGATTATTGTGCCGGTTGCCAGCCGGAGCATGGCTTTGCTCCTGGCCCTGCTTGAAACCGCCCACCAAGCCGGTCAATTAAAGCTGCCAGCCATTTATGCCTACTTGCCCCCAGTGTTGGACAGTTTACTCCAGAGCTGGCAGCAACGGTACGGCGTTACCCCACCGACGCCTGTGTTGTATGTGGCGCTGGCAGGTTGGGGCCAATTACACGGCCTGGTTACGTTGGAACTGTTTCACCATTTGCAACCGATGGTCAGCGACCCGGAGCAACTGTACCGGTACGAAACGCTGGCCCTATGCCAGCGTCTTGGTCTCAACTTTATCTCGTAAATCAACAAAACCGGAGATTTGAACTATGAGCACCAAAAGTTATTTTATTTTGACCGGTCTAATGCTTATTCTGGCCCCCATTCTCATGCTAACCTTTTTTACGCTGCTTCAAATCAATTTTGAATATCCCGATATTCTCCGTGAGCCGGCCGATTATGTCTTGCGCCAGTTTCAAGCGGGCGGCCCCACACTGATCTTCTTTTGGTACGGCTTGATGCTCTCCGCCGTTCTGATGATACCCTTGACGATAATGATCCACAAAGTGTTATCGTTTGAAAATCATCCTTATCTAAGCCTCGCCACTACCTTTGGTGTTGCCGCCAGTATAGTGCAATTTTTGGGGCTGATTCGCTGGCCTTTTTTAGTGCCTTATCTGGCTACCCTTTATCTTGACCCAACCTCAAACCCGGCGGCCCGCGAGGCTGCGCTGGTGATTTTTCAAACCTTCAACCAGTATGCCGGTATCGGTATCGGCGAGCATCTGGGCTACCTTTTCACCAGCCTATGGTCGGTGCTCATTGGGCTGGTCATGCTCAAATCCCCCTTGTTCAAATCCTGGTTAGGCTGGGTGGGCATTGTTTCCGCGCTTGGAATTTTTATGGGGGTGTTTGAGCCGGTGGGGTTTGGGGCTGCGGCCGCCATCAACGCGGTCAGCTTTATGG
>CAZDMM010000574.1:0-5275 GCA_964505845.1 uncultured Caldilineaceae bacterium | reverse complement strand
AGGGAGATTATCGAGGAGAAGTATGCCGCCGAACTCCAGGAAGTTATGCACATTATTGCTGCAGTAGACAGTGCAGCCCATAAAACTAAAATTAGCAAAGAAAAAACGATGGCTGGTAGGTTGTTGTATGATCCAACCTCCTTAAACAGGGCCTTTAGCGAACAATTCGAAGCCCGTAATTGGCGAAAACACAAGATTCGGTGTGAATATCCAACTCAGTATTACACCTCTGGCTATACTGCGAGCGCTTCCTCAAAGGGTGCGTTCCGAGAAATAGATTTTGTGAAGAATCGTATGGGTGTCGAGGTTCAATTTGGTAAGTACTCCTTTATGGTCTACAACGTCTGTGCCAAAATGACTATCTTTCACAAACTAGATTTGATTGATGTAGGCGTCGAGATTGTGCCTCTTAAAGGCTTTTCCGACAATATGTCAACTGGAGTTTCCTATTTTGAACAGTTTGTGTGGGATTTAGAGCATCGAGGCGTGGCTGACATTGATATTCCCGTACTTATTTTAGACATAACGGTATAAGATTATGTTGATTCTAGTCACCAACGATGACGGCATCAATGCGCCGGCTTTGTTTCCGCTCAAAAAGGCGCTCGATGCCGTAGCCGAAACCCTGGTTTTTGCGCCCGACCACAACTGGTCGGCCTCCGGTCACCCCAAAACGTTGCACAAACCCCTGCGGGCCGATCCTATCACCCTGCCCGACGGCAGCGCGGCTTTTGTTTCCAGCGCCCCGCCGCCCGACTGCGTGGCCCTGGCCATGCTGGGCATCGCCCCCCAACGGCCCGATATGGTGGTTTCCGGCATCAATCACGGGGCCAACATGGGCTTTGATGTCTTTTATTCCGGTACGGTGGCGGCGGCCGTAGAGGCTACCATTCAAGGCTTGCTGGCCCTGGCCATCTCCCGCGATTACGAAGAAGAGACCAACGTGCCCACCTCACGCGGCTTCAGTGATGAGACCGACCTGATCGAGCCGCCCAAAACCGATTTTGCGCCCATCGCCGCTTTTTGCGCCCGCCTGGCCCAAAGGGTTATGGAGCGCGGCCTGCCGGCCAACACCTTTTTGAATGTTAACCTGCCCGGTGTGCCCTGGGAACAGGTCAAGGGGGTTGAAATTACCCGGCTGGGCCAGCGGGTCTACCAGGATGAACTCATCGCCCGCGCCGACCCGCGCGGCCGGCCCTACTATTGGATTGGCGGGCTGCCCCCCAAAGGCGTCCCCGATCACGGGACCGATGTTTGGGCCTTGGCCAATAAACTGGTCTCCATCACCCCGGTTCATTTAGATATGACCTCTCATCGCCTGATTGACGAGTTAAAACGTTGGAAATTAGAGGAGTTGTGAGGCGGTGAATTTTTCGCCCCACCCCACCCGCAGTGGTTTTATATTTCTGGCCCTGGCTGTGCTGGCCGGCCTGCTGGCTGTCTTGCTGATTAACTTATTGCCCCGGCAAAGCGACCTGGCTCGCATCTTTATGCTCTCGGCCGGAACGCTGCTGGCGGTGGCCGGCATGAGCCTGGCCCTTTATGGAGCTGTGCTGGCCTTTCAACTGCACTATTACCTCAGCCGGAATGGGCTGGTGATTCGCTGGGGCCTGGCTCAACAGCGTATTCCCGTCGACAGCATCCAGGCCATTGTGCCCGGCGACGCCTTGCCGGCCGCGCCCACTTTTATCGGTTTGAATGTGGCTGGGCTGCGCCTGGGCTGGGGGAAATTAGCTGATTATGGCCGCGTCAAATACCATACCACGGCTGCCTGGGCCGAGAGCTTGTTTGTGATTACGCCCCAGCAAACTTATGCCATTTCTCCCAACCGGCCGGAGGAATTCTTACAAGCCTGGCAGACCCGCCAATCCCTGGGGCCTACCCAAAATTGGAGCGCCGGCCGGCAGTGGGGCTGGCCTTTTAATTATCCCATCCTCACCGACCGGCTAACCTGGTGGTTGTTGGGCCTGGCTTTGCTGGCCGGCCTGGCCCTGTTGGGCTATTTATCCAGCATCTTTGCCGGGCTGCCGCGCTCGCTGCCAATTCACTTTGACGCCTTTGGTCTGCCCGACCGCATTGCCGACAAATCTGCCCTGTTTACCTTACCAACCCTGGGTTTGGTCGCTTTGATTCTTGATACGCTCCTGGGGATTCTAGTGTATCGTTGGGAAAAGGTAGCCGCTTACCTGCTGTGGGGCAGCGGCCTGGCTTTGCAGCTTTGCCTGTGGGTGGCGGCGCTCTCCCTGACCTCCTAAGAGCCTGCCTGAAAAGCTTCCCGGAGGCTCGATTCTGAGCAAAACCGGCTATTAACTTCAGAGATTGTCTCTCGAAACCAGCCTCCGGGAAGTTAAACCACCGGCTTTTCAGACAGTTTCTAAAGCTCTATTGTCATCCCTCCCGCCTCGTGCTATAATCTATTTATCGTCAACCTCTACCTCTTTCAAGCTCAATATGCCTGCTAGCCATTTATCTGAGGGAGTCAACCTTGAATCAAGCCGAACTCAAAGGACTCCTCAAAAATCTCCACCGCCAACTAAATATTCTTAAAGAGCGAGAAGCCAAGTATCTTGACAACGCGCCCTTAGAGTTGTTGAACCAAATCCAGGATCACCAGACCGCTATCGAGTTGGTTCAAGCTCGCCTGGCCGGGCAGATTTCCGCCGAAGCGTTTGAAGAACAACTGGCTCCCTTGAATCTGGCCCTTAACCTGGGCGGCCAGAGTATCTTTGGTAAAAACATCATTCAAATTGGCGCTTTGGTAGTGCCAACCTGGCCGCTGTTGGCCCTGCTGCTGCTGCTGCTGGGTGGATTGGCGGCCTGGGGCTGGAGCCACATGGGGCCGGCCCAGATGCCGGCCGGTTCTTTTAATGTTGCGGTAGCCGAAATTGGCGTAAAAGATGCCGGCGGCCGGGTGCAGCGCTCCAAAGATGGCCAGGATTTGAGCCTGTGGATTTTTAATGCCCTGCAGCGAGAATATCCAGAACTGCCCAGCGATGCTAACGTGCATGTCTGGCACAACAGCCTGGATTGGACCCAAAAATGGCCCACCGTCCAGCTTGGGCCGATTTCTACCGCCGCCGAAGCCGCCGCTTTAGCCGGGCAAATCAACGCTAACTTGGTGATCTACGGCGCGCTGGTCAGCGGCCAGAAAGCAGCCAACTTTGGGCCGGAATTTTATGTGACCAAGTTGCCGGGCGAGGCCAACGAATTGGATGAGATAGGCGGGGTGTACCAATTGGGCGCACCCATACCGGTTCAACTCCCTTTGGACCCTACCAATCCAGACGTAGTCAATGGTCTCCAGCCTGCCGTCAGCGTCCGGGCCAAGGCCATGCGCTGGTTTACCATAGGCTTTATTCAAGACCTGTTCGGGCGGACGGTCAAGGCTTATGAAACTTTCAAAAAGGCCGAGGCTACCCTGTCGGATTGGAAAGAAGGCGAAGGCAAAGAACTGCTGTATTATTTTATTGGCCGCGAGGCCCTGCTGTTGAGCCGGCCCAATGCGCCCAGGTATTTCAAAACGCCGGAAGAAGGCCGCCAAATAGCCGAGGAGTATTTTAACAACATCCTGAACAGCAAGGCCAACTATGCCAGGGCTTACCTGGGGCTGGGCGGGGTCTTTTTTCAACGAGCGCAAAGCGCCCCGTCAACCGAAGAGCGCCTGGCCCTGGCCCAGCAGGCTGTAGACAACTATAACAAGGCCCTGGCGAACGTCTCCCAACTTCCTGGCGAACAAACCAAGCTGGAGGCTCAATTTGGGCTGGCGGTTGCTTACGCCCTCAAGGCCGACGCCTATCTCAAAATTGAAGCCTATGCCGAAGCCACGCCCTACCTGGTAGATACCATCCAAAATATCGAAGCTATCCTGCCCGCCTTGCGCCAGGCCGGGCAGCATCGCTCGCTGGGCCACGCTGACCTGGCCCTGGGCGCGGCTTACGAACGACTGGCCTTGATTAATGAGCGACAGGGGCAGATAGCCGCCAGCAAAGAGTTGTACCAAAAAGCCCAGGCTGCCTTTAATGATTGCATCGCGCAGGGTGATGCGGCTCAAGGCGGCAGTCTCTATGATGTGGTGCTGCAAGATATTATCCAAAAAAACTGCCAGCCTTCTGCCAGCAGGGTGGAGCAAAAACGTTTGCAACTAAAGGAGGAGCCATGAGCAAGCGGTGGGGAAGAGGTGTTGCCAACCTGATAGGGCTAACCTTGTTTTTATTTGCTTGTAACCTGGCTACGCCTACGCCTGATTTGGTGGCAACCCGCGTGGCCGTAGAAAAAGCCGCCGTCGCCACTTTAACCGCCGAGGCAGCCGCTAACCAGGCCCCGACAGCCACTTCCACCAACCCGGCGCCTCCTACCGCTGCTCCAACCGGCCCAATTTCTACCGTTACCCCCACCGGCGCCGCCTCCCCGGCTTCCCCTACCTGCACCGTTGTGGCTCAAACCTTGAATCTCTACCCCGGGCCGGGTGTAGCCTATCAACCACCGCTCTCTTCTCTTCCCCAGGGTACAGGCTTAAAGCCGGTTGGCTACAGCGCCGTCGGCTATCCCGGCGGCGCCTGGATTCAGGTAGAACAGCCGGCCGGTTGGGTTAATGCCGACCCGCAGTTTGTCAACTGCACGGTAGACCCGGCCAGCCTGCCCCCGGCAGCCGCTATCCCCCCGACTCCCACTGCTACCATCACTCCCACCCCCGTACCCAACCCACCAACCCCCACGCCAACCCCGGAACTGGCGGTATTTTTTGAGCCGCCCGGCGGCGGGAATAAAAAAATCAAGGGCTATGTCGTCTTTCCCGGTTACAGCCAGGCTCAACTAGATGTGGGCGACCTGGTTTTCAGAGATAAATTGGTCTTCCGGGTGGTGGCTTTTGATACGGATCGCGGCAATCACGATGGAGCCGGCATTGAAAGCATAACTTTTACCATCCTCGACGCCGACGGCAACACCGTCCACGAGCGCACCGAGCGCACCCCCGGCTACTGCGTTTTTGGCGGCGGCGAACCCACCTGTAATGTTTGGGTTTTTGCCCAACACCACTACCGCTGGCCGGAACCCTATAACGATCAACCGATTGCCAACGGTGATTACAACGTTCAGATTCAAATTAATCCTCGCCAGGGCGACCCGGCCAACTGGGAATTCAATTTCAGGATTGAAGGAGCGCCGGGGCAGCCTGACAGCAGTTTGAGCACTTTGACGGCTCAAATTGTCCAAACCGGGCCGGGCAGCCAATCTGATGATGTGGTGGAGGCGCTGGTGTTTCAGGTGAGGGCTT
>CAZDMM010000573.1:0-5287 GCA_964505845.1 uncultured Caldilineaceae bacterium | reverse complement strand
CGGCTGACCGCCGCGCTCAACCCCAACAAGTCGCCCGCTATTTCATCACCTGGGGCCGTCAATTGCGGGTCAAAACCACTCAGGGCCTCAAGGCCAGTGAATTTGCCCGCCAGCAGTTGGATCGCCTGAAACTAGGTCAAGAGTTGGAGCGAGTGCCCTATGGCACTGTAACCTACTGCCTGCCCCCGGCAACGACCGCAACCTGAGCGAACCTGGTCGGTCGCTGAGTTGAACATTCAGAGCAAAACTGACCGCTCAACCCTGGGTTTGAGGTCGGTCTGGTTCAAGCTGTCTCTTTTTTCTGCCTTTACTTGTGTCTCTTTTTATAATTTTAAGGTTCTGCTACTTGACAACTGTACTACATCGGTAGCTGGCTGATGCCGAAACCAACTTCAATTGGCAATAATAACGCTGACACCAACGAGACACGATGCCGCCCTTGCCGCAAAACGATTTTCAACTTTGTTCAACTTCGCCGGCAAACCCCGCCTCAATTAACGGAAGGCATGGTGCCTTGTCGTTAGAGAAAAACAGAATCGTTACTCCGGCACTTAACTTCGACTTGCTTCTTTCCCCCTCAACATATTTTTGCAGGTATAGCACAATAAACCAATCCCCTCACTCTGCTTCCTCAAGCATACCCTTTGGTAGAGCAACAATTTGTTGGCTGGCGTTATAGAATGCCAGATACTTTTTCGATGGATACTCATCCTTATATACTGAATGACCGATTTGAATATTTTTGAATCTCTGGCAAGATCCCTGTTTCGAGCATGGAGTGGATCAGCCGCGCCAATTCCGTTGTGGGAAGTTCCTTCTTGTTGTTATACCAGTGCGTAATTATCCCAATGATGGCAGACAATCCAAATTCAAAAATATAAGAAGTGTGAATATCATTTTCAGGCAATCCCAACACATTTGACAGGGCGGGGCGCATGACGGTTTTCATCTTTTGGGCAAATTGAGGATCCCCCTTCTCGCCCAGCAACACGCTAAGATAATTCCCCTTTACTTCATAAATGTTTGCGATTTTTTGGGTGAAGTCATCCCGCTGCCCGGCCTCCACATATTTTATCACATTCATCTTGATGTACTCCAGAAGACCATCTTCCAACTGGTTCAGCACATCATAGATATCAACAAAATACTCATAAAAGGTGCTCCGGTGGTACCCGGCCCTATCCGTGATTTCTTTGACGGTAATGTGTTCAATCTTCTTCTGGCAGTATAGGCTCCAAAAAGCCTCGATCAGATTTTCTCTCGTTTGGGCGGTGAGTTCGCGCTGTTTTTTCATGTTGATGACTCCTTCTTGAGCCAATCATCCGACAGGGAAAGGCTGATTGTCTGTTGACGTTGGTACACGGCTGGATTACACTATAATTTATACGACATGATGTCGGATTACAAAAAAGGAGAAGCAAAATTAAGTTTTTCAAGTTTTACAGCAAGAATTGGTATTACGTCGGCGGCATTCTGTTGGTGGCGCTAGCTTATCTGATAGGATTTTGGCGTTGCCATCAACCCGTCGAGCAAGATTCTTACGCTGGACTTCATAGATTTATTTATTAGTCCATCAATTTGAAGTGTAAGGGGTAACAGATGTGGAAGAGATTTGTAACGGCAACTACGGTGGAGCAGGTACTGGGGCTCCTGGCAGAGCACGGGCAGGACGCGCGGGTCATTAACGGTGGCACGGGTCTCATCGTCGAGATCGAACGTCGGATGCGCTCACCGAAAGTTGTCATAGACGTCAGCCGAATCGCCGGACTGGACAACATTCGCCTGGAGAACGGTATATTCCACCTGGGTGCGGGGGTGACCCACAACCAGGCAGCTGCGCACAATGAGTTGGTGGGGAAGGCATTCCCTCTGGCCTCGGCGTGCTGGCACGTGGGCTCCCCGCAGATACGCAACCGGGCGACGATTGCCGGCAACCTGGTGACGGCATCGCCGGCGGGGGATACGATCCCACCGCTGATCGCGATGGGAGGTCGCGTGACCGTGCAGAGCCAGCGACGGGGCACGCGAGACGTAGCGCTCGAGCAGTTCGTGCTGGGCGTCCACCGCACCGCGCTCGAACCCGACGAAATGGTGACCGCCATATCGGTTCCATCGCTGAAGGGGAACCAGGTCGGTACGTTCGTCAAGCTGGGCTTGTGCCGGGGGCCTGCCATCTCGGTCGTTAATGTGGCTGTGATTCTGGGTTTCAGCTCTGCAACGCGGCAGTCGGAGATCGAAAGCGCCCGAATCGCCCTCGGATCGGTCGCTTCAACTATCGTCTCGGCGGAAGACGCCCAACAATTCCTGATCGGCAAGACGCTGGACGATCGCGTCGTTGCGGAGGCTGCGCGTCTTGCCATGCATGCGGCATGCCCCATCGACGACATTCGTGGAAGCGCCGAGTACCGGCGGGAGATGGTGGGAGTTCTCGTAGGCCGGGCGTTAGCCTCTTTGCGCGACGGGACCGAGCGCGACGATTTCCCCGCCGAACGGATCAAGCTGTGGGGAAAAACTGACGGGAGGATCCCGACTCGGGACCTGGAGCCGGCCCAATCCTCGCAGGTCATCGAAACGATGGTCAACGGCGAAGCGTATTCGGTGCGCGACGCCAGCGACAAGAGGCTGCTCGAAATACTGCGCGAAGACATCGGCTTGCTGGGGACCAAGGAAGTGTGCGCGGAAGGACGGTGCGGGGCATGCACCGTCTTTCTGGACGGGATGGCGGTCATGGCCTGTCTGGTACCGGCGGCGAGGGCACATCAAGCAACGATTGTCACGATCGAGGGTCTGCAAAAGGGGAAGGAATTGCACCCGGTGCAGGCCGCGTTCTTGAAGGTTGGGGCGTTACAGTGCGGCTTCTGTACTCCAGGCTTCATCATGAGCGGCGCCAAGCTGTTGGAAGAGGTCGGCCATCCAACGCGTGAAGAGATTCGTCAGGCGCTGAGCGGCCATCTGTGCCGGTGTACGGGTTACGGCAGAATTGTCGAGGCGATAGAGCTGGCTGCCGGCTCGGAAGGAGGCGACTGACATGCGGAGGCTCTGGATCAGTTTGGGAGCGGTGTCCGCCGTGGTCATCCTGGGTGTTCGGTTCGGTCTCCCGGCTGCTCGACGCTGGATCGCCGCGACCATGGCGGGAGAATTTTCGCTCCCCCAAAGGCCGCTGAATCCCCTTTTGTGGATTGAGGTGCTACCGGACAATCGTATCCGACTCTATGTGCCCAAGGCAGAGATGGGCCAGGGCGCTCACACGGGTCTGGCCCAGATAGCGGCGGAAGAGTTGGAGGTTTCTTGGGACTGCCTGGAGGTCGTTCATGCGAGCACTCGCCAGGGGGAGAACAAATACCGGGGGACCTTCGGGAGCCAATCGATTGCCAGCCTCTATGGTCCGATGCGTCGAGCCGCTGCCACGATCCGAGAGCTACTGCGGGCCGAGGCCTCAGTGCGCCTCGGAGTAGCGTCGGAACAACTGGTTGCCCGAGACGGGCGCTTTGAGCTAGCCAGCGACCCGAGTTGCGTCATTACTTATGGCGAACTCGTGCGGGGAAATCCTAAGTGGCAGCAGAGGCAACTGCCACGGGAGCCCGTGGCACTCAAAAACCCCGACCAGTTCAAGGTCATCGGCCGCTCCTTGCCGCGAGTGGACGCCCGCGCAAAGGTGACTGGTCGTGCCATTTACGGCCAAGACGCCCGCGTCGAAGGGATGCTCCACGGGGCGGTGGTCCGTCCCCCAACGATCGAGGCCCGGATGCTCTCGGCGCGGGCAGGCAGGGCCGGGTCGATGCCCGGCGTGGTGAAGGTGGTCATCGAAGACGGATTTGCGGGGGTAGTGGCCAGGACGCGCGCCCAGGCTCGGGCTGCTCGGGACGCCATCGAGGTAACGTGGGACAAAGGTCGCCTCTGGCAGCAGGCTGATTTGGAAGCACTGGTCACGGCTGGAGGACCGCATGGGGTCAATGTCCAACGAAAGGGACATGTGCGCTCCCTGCTTGCCGAAAACACGACCTTGAGCACAGAGTATCGTACGGGTCTGGTGGCCCACGCCTCCCTGGAAACTCAGGCAGCGCTGGCCGTTGTGACGGGAAGCGCTGCCAGGGTATGGACGTCGACCCAGTTCGAGACGTTGGCCGCGCGGCAGGTGGCCAAGGCCCTCGGCATCAGGTCCAGGCAGGTCGAGATCATCCCGACGTTCCTGGGGGGTGGCTTTGGCGGAAAGGAAGGCACTAACCCTGTTTCCTCGGCGGCCGTCGAAGCGGCGCGCCTCTCGCGTGCGACCAATGCTCCTGTCCACGTGAGCTGGGATCGGGAGGAGGAGTTTCGCAACTATGTGCGGCCCATGACCCACCACCAACTGTCAGCAAAGGTGAGGGGCGGTAGGATCGAGGCCTTCGACTGGCGCCAGGCCAGTGGTGATTCGGTGCTCGGTTTCGTTCCAGAGCCCGTCGCACGTGTCGTGGGCTTTGACCCAGGCGCCACCAGGGGGGCATGGATCTATTACAGTATTCCGCACGGTGAAGTAACGGTGTGGAGGCGCCGCATGCCGCTTCTAACCGGCCAGTGGCGCGGGCTTGGTTACGTGCCCAACAGCTTCGCCATTGAGAGCTTCATCGACGAGGCAGCCCATGTCGCCGGCAGAGATCCGCTACAGTTCCGCCTCGATCATCTTTCGGATGATGCGGATGGCAGACGGATGGCCGCCGTTCTCAATGCTGCAGCGAAGCGAGCCGGGTGGGGAGAGGCTTTACCGGCCGGACGCGGCCGGGGCCTCGCCTGTTGCTTCTACCACGGTACAGTCGTCGCCGAGGTGGTCGACATTTCCCTTGACGAGGCAACGGGTCAAATCCGACTCCACCGGGTCGTGGCGGCGCTGGACTGCGGCCACGCCATCAATCCCGACCAGGTACGCGCCCAGGTGGAGGGAAACATTGTTATGGGCGCCAGCAGCGCGCTCATGGAGGAACTCACGGTAAAGGACGGTTGCATGGTACCCGGCAGCTTTTCCGACTATCTACTCTTTACGATGATGGAGGCCCCTGAAATCGAAACCATTATTCTGGAGACCCCGGATGGCAAGCCCTCAGGGGTTGGAGAACCGCCGATCGGTCCCATCGCTCCCGCGATCGGGAATGCGCTTTTCGCTCTCACCGGCGTGCGCATGCGGCGACTGCCCATGACTCAGGAGCGCGTCCTGAAAGCTTTGAGCGAAAGAGAACCATAACCTAAAAATCATGTTCGGGTTCTGGACCCACTAAGTTGTGTAGTTTCAATCATAAGGAGACATCCAATGTCA
>CAZDMM010000572.1:0-5289 GCA_964505845.1 uncultured Caldilineaceae bacterium | reverse complement strand
AACCCCGGATGAGGTTCTACTTTACCGCCCGGTGCAGGTGGGTGATAATGTGCGCCCGGCCGGTGAGGATATCCGGGTTGGGCAGGTTGTCCTGGACGCCGGTCGCCGGCTGCGCCCGCAGGATATCGGGGTACTGGCGGCCATTGGACAGGCCAACATAACGGTGCATCGCCGGCCCAGGGTGGCAATTTTAGCCACTGGGGACGAGTTGGTGGATGTGGATGAGCCGATTGAACCGGGCAAAATCCGCAATTCCAATGGCTATACCCAGGCCGCTCTGGTACAGAAATATGGCGGCGAACCGGTGATGCTGGGCATTGCCCGCGATACCGTTGAGGATTTGACGGCCAAGATTCGGGCAGGTTTGGCTCAAAATGTTGACTTGTTTCTCACCTCGGCCGGGGTCTCGGTGGGCGATTTTGATATGGTGAAGAACGTTTTGGCCGCCGAGGGTGAGATGCAGTTTTGGCAGGTCGCCATAAAACCGGGCAAGCCTTTGGCTTTTGGGATGCTGCGGGGGGGCGCTGCCTCTGCCGGCGCTCGGCCTCACATCCCCCTGATTGGTTTGCCCGGCAACCCGGTGGCTGCCATGGTAGCCTTTGAGGTTTTTGCCCGGCCGGCTATCCTCAAGTTGACGGGACAGCAAACTTATGCTAAAACCTCCGTCCGGGCGGCGCTGGATGAAGAGCTGACCAACAGCGGCCGGCGCCATTACATGCGCGCCTTTGTTCACCTGGAGCCGGACGGCTATCATGTGACCACCCGCGGCAGCGGGGTGCAGGTGCAGGGGTCGGGTATTTTAACTTCGCTGGTCTGGGCTAACGGCCTGGTGGTGGCGCCGGAGCAGGTGACTCACCTGCCGGCCGGCGCTTTAGTTGAAGTTTGGTTACTTGACTGACCGGAAAATTTGGCTAAACTTTGTAAACGATAATTCGTAAACTATCTTTAGAGGTATACTCATTTGGCTAAAACAAGAGCAAGGGCCAGTACACCCAGAGAAAGCAAATCTGCTATCTCCCCCCTGATGATTGGGCTAGTAGCCGCCGCCGCCATTTTGATTGTGGGCGGCCTGATCTGGTTGGGTAACTCAAATCAACCGGAAACGGTTTCGGTTGACCTGAGTCAATTTCCCACCAAAGGCAGCCCGGACGCGCCGGTGACAATGGTGGATTATTCGGATTATGGCTGACCGCATTGTCGAGCCTTTGCGCTCGAGAAAATGCCTCTGCTGGAAGCAGAGTATATCAACACCGGTAAAGTAAAATATATTGTCCATTCCTTCAACTTGGGACGGCCTGAAATGGCCCTGGCCGCTTCAGCGGCCTGGTGTGCGGCCGACCAGAAAAAGTTTTTTGAATATGAGCACGCGTTGTATGAAAAGCAGGGCACGGCCTGGGGACAGGGCAATCTGGTGGAGTTAGCGGCCAGTGTGGGCCTGGATCGTGTTACTTTTGAGCAGTGCTTGTCGAGCCGAACGCACCAGGCCGATGTGGAGAACGCCCGTCAAGCGGCCGCCAGCCGGGGGGTCAACTCTACCCCTACTTTCTTTATCAATAACCAGAAAGTTGAAGGCAATCAGCCCATTGAAGTTTTCCGGCAAATCATTGATCAGGAATTAGCCAAAACCAAGTGAGTACGGCGACGATAAAATCAAGCTTAATACACCTTGACTGGCTGCGCCTGGCGTTGGTAGTCTTGACGCTGGCCGGTATCGGCGTGTCGGCCTATTTGATGTGGGGCTACACTGTGCCCGGCGCAACCCTCTCCTGCGGCGCTTCTAGCGGCTGTGAGACTGTTAAGAATAGCGAATATGCCCGCCTGGCCGGAGTCCCCTTGCCCTTGTTGGGGTTGGGCAGCTACCTGGCTTTGCTGGCCTTGCTGCTGGTGCAGGGATACGCCAAAAGTGGTTACATAGCCCTGGCCATTTTTGGCATTTCGTTGGCAGGCGTGCTATATTCCGCCTACTTAACTTACCTGGAATTCTTTGTAATTTACGCTATCTGCCGCTGGTGTGTCGCCTCGGCGATTATAATGGTAGCCATCTTTTTGCTTTCAATCTTTAATTTGCGTAGTACCGAATCTTACTATAGTACTGAGGGATAACCATGGCCACAAAGATTATCTGCCGAGCAACTGACTGCATCTTCTGGGAAGACAAGCTCTGCACTTCCGAAGAAATTATTTATGACCCGGAAGAAGGTTGTTTGACTTACGAGGTTTTGGATGAAGTTGACCTGGGCGAAGACGAGGACGAGTGGGAAGATGATGAACTGCTCGAAGCGGATGAGGATGAAGATGAAGAATTAGCCTGGGATGATGACGAAGAAGAAGACCTCTTCCTGGATGATGATATGGAAGGCGATGATGATGACGAGCGGGATTGGAGATTGTAACCTTCTTACCTGGCAATTTTAGACAGTTAAATCAAGCGAGCCAGCGGCAGAGTTTGCCCTGGCTCATTTTTTAAAAAGGACAAGGCGATGGCAAAAGAACGGGTAGATATTTTATTAACTCATGGGTATGTGATAACCATGGATGCAGAGATGAGTCTTTATCCCAACGGCGCGCTGGCGATTAAAGATAATCTCATTGTGGCGGTTGGCTCTGCAATTGAGCTTGAAGCCGGGTACGAAGCGGCTATGGTCATTGACTGCCAGGATTGCATTATCAGTCCGGGGTTGGTTAACGCTCACACCCATGCCTCGATGACGCTGCTGCGCGGGCTGGCCGACGATTTGCGGCTGGACGTGTGGTTGTATGGTTACATGATGCCGGTGGAGCGGGAATTTGTAGACCACAATTTTAGTTATACCGGGGCCCTGCTGGCCTGTGCAGAGATGATCCGCTCCGGGGTGACCACCTTTTGTGACATGTACTACAACGAGAGCGAGGTGGCTCGGGCCACCGTTGAGGCCGGCATGCGGGCGGTTTTGGCCCAAACTATCCTTAAATTCCCCTCGCCCGATGCCACCAGTTATGACGAAAGCCTGGACTACTGCCGCCAGTTTATTCAACAATGGCTGGGACACCGGCTGATCGTACCGGCGGTTGGCCCCCACGCCCCTTATACCGCTACCCCGGATATGCTCCGGCACTGTGTAGCCCTGGCCACCGAATTTGATGTGCCCATCCATATCCACGTGGCCGAAACCGCCCTGGAGCAAGAAAGCAGCCGCCAGCAGCATGGCACAACCGTGGTGCCCTGGCTGGAGCAGCATGACCTCTTTCGGGCCAAGGTTATTGCCGCCCACTGTGTCCATACTCAAGAGAGCGAACTGCGCACCCTGCACCGGTATCGGGCCGGGGTGGCCCACTGCCCCAGCAGCAATCTCAAGCTGGCCAGCGGGGTGGCCCCGGTGCAGCAGATGGTCAACCTGGGTTTGCATGTGGGCATTGGCACCGACGGCCCCGCTTCTAACAATGACCTGGACATGTTTGAGGAAACCCGGCTGGCGGCCTTTTTGCAAAAAGGCGTCTTTGGCGACCCAACCCTGCTGCCGGCCAAAACTACCTGGGCTTTGGCCACCATTGAAGGTGCACGGGCGCTGCACATTGACCATCTCACCGGCTCGCTGGAACCGGGCAAGCGGGCCGACCTGGCCGTGATTGCCATCAACAACCTGCACCAACTGCCTCGCTTTGGCCGTGACCCCGAAGCCGTCTACGCTCAACTGGTTTATGCCACCAAAGCCACCGATGTGCGGGATGTCATTGTGGATGGTAAGGTTTTGCTGCGTGAGCACCGCTTGCTAACGCTGGATGAGCCGGAAATTATTGAAGAAGCTAATCATATTGCCCGCCGCATTGATGCTTTCTTGACTGCCCGCGAGGGTAGTTTGTTGTCCAAACTGCTGGCCATCAGCACCGGCATCATTCCCCAGGAAACCTTTGAGGTGCAGGTCAAGGTGCGTTTGCCCCAAACGGTTAACCTGGCTGCGCTGGTCAAAGAGGCCGGGTTGGAGATTCAGCGCTCCTCTATCCGCGTCCAGTATGATACTTATTTTCTGTTTGAGGATCGTGAGGTGGGCCGGCTGCGTTTTAGAGAAGATGAGGTGAGAAACGAGCGGGGTGAGATCAAAGAAACCTTTTACACGCTCACCCTGATGGGGCCGACCAATGAGAATGAGTATGAAAACTCGGTGCTGCTTACCCGCGCCCGCTACACCGCTACCGCCAACCAGAGCTTGCGTTTCTACCGGGAGTATTTCAAGCCCGCCGCCGAGCGAGAGGTAGTCAAGCACCGCCACCGCTGCCACATTCTGTATGAAGAAACCGATTTTGCCATCAATCTGGATCAATTGGGGGATAATCATTACCTGGAAATCAAGGCCCGCACCTGGTCGGCCAGAGATGCCCGGCACAAAGCCCAAATGATCGGCGAGCTGTTGGCCCGCTTTGGGGTTAAGCAAGAGGATCAGTTTAAGAGCGAGTATATTGATTTAGCGTAATTGCTCCGGCACGTCATTGCGAGGGCGCTTTGCGCCCGAAGCAATCTCCCTTCCCGCGTAGGGGATTGCTTCGCCTGCGGCTCGCAATGACAGAGGCTGAATAGTGACAATTTACCACGACAAGCCCAACGCCCTGGTCAAAAAACTCATAAAGGGTGCAGCCTGGCGGCACAGCTCGGTGTAGTGATCTATAAAATCAGGCGCGCAGGCGGCCTCCTCTGATAAGGCTACGGAGGCGATGAAATCTTTGTACTTCAAATCCTCAATAAAAGGGTGGTTGGGATCGTAGCCTTTGGGCGGGTTTTTGAGCCGCTCGCCCCCACGGGTGAAGGTGGCCTTGAAAGACTCGTTGGCGATGACCTGCCCCCACCGCTCCGGTTGGTTCACAATCGCGTCTCGAATTTTGGCCAGGGCCGGCGGGTCGGGCTGCCACAGGCCGATGCCGACAAACACGCTGTCGGGTTCCAGGTGCAGATAAAATCCCGGCGCATGCGCGTCCTTACCCACCTCGTGCCGAAACTGTACCCCGGCGTGGGTTTTATAGGGCGATTTGTCTTTGGAAAAGCGAATATCCCGGTTGATGCGGAACAGCGAGCCGCCGCTCCGCCGGGCGTCGGCCACAAAGTGCGGGCTGATCTCGGCCAGACGCAGCCCAAAAGCGGTGATAAATTGCAGCAAGGGTTCTCGCACCTGGCTTTCGTACCGCTTTTTGTTGGCCTCAAACCACTCGCGGCTGTTGTTGTTCTTTAACTCTCGGAAAAAGGTAAATAATTCTGGGGTGATATATTGATCGCTCAACTTGCGTTCTGTTTGGAGATGGCGCTGGCGCTGTCATTATACA
>CAZDMM010000571.1:0-5290 GCA_964505845.1 uncultured Caldilineaceae bacterium | reverse complement strand
CTCTGCAAAATGGGAAAGTGCCGGTCACTTTGCACTTGTGCTGTACATGAGCCAAGATTCTTAAACGTGGCAATCTTTTAATATATTATTGCAAACTTATGGTTTTGCGAGTATATTGAGGTTTCACAATTTCATTTTCTGGGTAAGGGTGGTTTTCTCAAAAAAGTACCAAAGACCGATTTTAATTTTAAGAAAAGTACAGTACACTCCAGATAGCAATCTCCACTCTCAAAACCATTAGTTTCGCTTCTCAACCACCGAGCTGCTTTAGTTTTTAGTCAAATAGCAATTTTTATGCGTGTGGGGTACTCTGCAAGCATGATCGCGGAGCATTTTTGCATTGCCAAACGTCATAATCCCAGAACTCCCTCATAACAAGGTGATTTACCATGAATGACCTCACCGGTACAACACTTGGACAGTATGAAATTGTCCAAAAGATTGGACAGGGCGGCATGGCGCATGTTTTTAAAGCCTACCAGCCTGCCTTGAATCGCTATGTAGCCATTAAGGTACTCTCCCCAACCCTGGCCGAAGAGCCAGGATTCACCGAGCGCTTCCATCGTGAAGCTCAAGCAGTGGCGCGTTTGCATCATCCTAATATTTTGCAGGTGTTTGATTTTGGCATCCAGGACAGGTACAGTTACATCGTCATGCGCTATGTTGAAAACTCTACCACCCTGGATCAGTTGATCCACACCGGAACCCCGCTGGAACGCCTGATTGATTATATTGTCCAGGTGGCCGATGCCCTCAACTACGCCCATGAACAAGATATTGTTCATCGTGATGTCAAACCCAGCAATATTTTAATTGATGGAAAGTGGGCTTTACTGAGCGATTTTGGCCTGGTTAAAATGGGCCAGAGTTCCAGCCATCTGACCCAAACAGGCACCGGGCTGGGCACGCCGGCTTATATGGCCCCGGAGCAGGCCAGCGGCCTGAAGGTAGATCGCCGGGCCGATATTTATGCCCTGGGGATTATCCTGCACCGTATTTTAACCGGAACTGTGCCTCACGAAGCCCCCACTCCCTTTGCCATCCTGGTCAAACGCAGCACCGAGCCGGTGCCTCCTTTGCGACAGTTAAGACCTGATATCCCGGAAAGTGTAGAGCAGGTGGTGCTGCGCTCGCTGGCCAAAGAGCCTGACGCCCGCTACAGCACCGCCACCGATTTTGCCGAGGCGCTTAAGAAAGCCAAGTCTGATCCTAACTATCGAGAGCCTACCCTGACCGCGCTGCGCGATATGACGATGACCTCGTCGCCCAAAACACCACCGCCGGCTCCAACCTTACAGGTTCCGGCCATCTCGGCGCCGGGCTGGAGGCTGCTGGCCGGAGGCGCCCTGGCCGTATTGGTCATAGCGGCGCTTCTGTTGGGCGGTCTCTGGCTGTGGTTTCGCAGCGACCGGTCAATTGCCGCCGCCGACCCTCAGACCACCCCAACCAGTAAGCCGACGGTGTCTATTGCCATTCCGGCCTCCAAAACACCCACCCCACCCGCCGACACCCCTACCCCGACGGTTAGCCCCACCGCCACCTTTACCCCCCTGCCCCCCAGCCTGCCGGCTGTGGTAGCCAAAGCTGAGTTAGAGGTACGCAGCGGTCCCGACGAGGTCTACGACTTGGTCGGTTATCTGCCTGTTGGGGCCAAAAGTGAAATCATCGGGCGGGATAAACCAGGCCAATGGTGGCAAATTAAAACCAGCTTGACCGCTGCCGGGACAGGCTGGGTTAAGGCCGACCCCGCTTTGGTTGAAGCCAGCGGCGTTGAAAATGTGGCTATTGCCCTGGCGCCGCCCACACCTACCGGCACCGCCACCGCCACCCCTACCGCCACTTTCACCACCACGCCCCAGCCGGCCACCGCCACCCCTACCGCCACTTCCACCGAGGTTCCCCCTCCCTCTACTCCGACCAGAGCGCCTGTAGCGGTCAAACCTACCCAACCGCCCACCCCGCCGGCCGGACAATTTAGCTTGCTTAAACCCGTCTCGTTGGATCAACCCTCCTTTGGCCAAACGGAATTTGAGTGGCAGTGGAATGGGCAGCTTCAGGAGGGCCAGGGCTTTGAAGTGCGGGTTTGGCGTGAGGGCGAACCACCCAGCGGCGTCCACAACGCCGTTGAAGACAATCAAAAGGGCAATATCGTCGCCCTGGGCAACAACACCTACCGCTTGAGCGTCAATATCAAGGATGCCTATGGGGTTAAGGGGCGCAGCGGGGAGTACCTGTGGACCGTAGTGTTAATTCAATTTCAACCTGAATACAAAGATTTGGGCCTCCAGGCTGAACCGGCCCGCCTGCGCTTTGAAGCGGGCGGCGGTAAAGGCGGCGGTAAAGGCGGCGGCGGTGGATTAACGGGTGGATAAGAACCTCAGAGGAAAAATGTTTGGGAGGGCAACATGAAACATTTCCGACTCTTTATAGGACTTTTTAGTGGAATCTTGCTGTTAGGGCTAGTCGCCGTTGTCAAGGCGGATGATCCTCCAAAGCTGCCCCAAGACTCGACTGCGCAAAGCATACCTTCTAACCAACAAGGAGATTTTGAACCTGTTCCTATCCAGGTCAGCACAGCTACCCTGGATCCTAACACCGCTCAGGTAACTACCCTGGAGTTGGGTAAAGATAACACATCGTTAGCTCCCTCGGCTGCTCCAACCCCAATAGCCCCCCCCCTGCCCGGAAGTTTTGAACCCGCTCCACTACAACTGGCCGAATTTTCCGACAGCACGCTCAAAGTTATTCCGGGCAGCGTCGGGACGGCCAACGACTCCCTGCTAAGCCGTTATGCCGCCGGCAACATTGGCCCGGCTGCTTCAACCCTGCTCAAGGTTGAAACTTTTGAGGGCGCTTTCCCCACCGGCTGGAGCCTTTTTGATAACAACGGGACGACCGGAGGCGTCCAGGTGTGGGGTAAGGTGCAGTGCTGGCCCGTCGAATCTGCCGGGAACTGGTCCGGCTGGCCGGCGGCCGACGGCGCCGACGGCGTCAATCCCTGCTTGGGCGCTAACTATCCTGACAATGTTGATTCCTGGCTTGTTTATGGCCCCTTTAGTTTAGCCGACGCCAAATCGGCCTCGCTTGACTTTTTTTATCGCATTGTCAGCGAAAGCAATGCCGACACCCTGCGCTGGTTAGCCTCGACCAATGGTACACAGTACTTTGGGTTTCAAGTTTCTGGCACTTTTACCGGCGGCCCTTTTAATTACGGCTACAATTTTGTCAGCTTTGATTTGACCAATGTGCCCGGCCTGGGCAACCTGGCGGGCCAACCGCAAGTGTGGATTGCCTTTCGCTTTGTGACTGACGGGGACGCCATCACGGGGGCAGGCCCTTTTATTGACTCCATCAGCTTGCGCAAGAACACCGACTCCCGGCTGTATCTGACCAATGAAAATTTTGATTTGGGCGACTTTCCTAACGCGCTGTGGGATAGTTTTGATAATGATGGGCCGACCAACGGCGATTTTAGCTGGGATGATGTCCCGTGTATGGCCCGGTCGGGGAGTTGGTCAATGTGGGTAGCCAACAATGGCGCCAACGCCCTCAACCCGTGCTCCCCATCCTTTAGCAGCTATCCTAACAATGCTCACTCCTGGCTGGTTCACGGCCCTGTCAACCTGGTTGGAGCCAGCGAAGCCTGGGTAGATTTCTTTTACCGTAATAACAGTGAAGCTTGCTGCGATCCGCTGTTTTGGGGCGTGTCAACCAACGGTACTAATTTCTTTGGCGTGGCGCAAGGGGGAACTTATCAGAGCGGCCCTTATGGCAACGGCTATAATTTAATGCGATTTTATCTGAGCAGTGTGCCTACTTTGGGCGATTTGCGCGGCCAGCCGGCGGTATGGCTCGCCTTTATTTTTGATAGCAATGCCTCCAATACCGGCCAGGGGCCGTTTATTGATGATGTCACCGTGGTGGTAGAAAAGCCGCAAGGATCGCAGGCAATCTTTTTGCCGGCTATCTTTAAATCAGATATTTCTCTGGCCAGCGTTTATGTGACCAATAACACCGGCGGCAATTTAACCTATCAAATCTTTGGTACACCCCAGGGAACCATAGCCTGTAATGTTCCAAACGGCGCGCAAAACTTCCTCTGCGGCCCTCCTTTTACGCCTAACAGCTATAGCTGGCGGGCCGACGCCAAGTGCGGCAGCAAGACCGGGACAAGGTCTTACCAGCCAGGGGCCAATTTCCCAAAGCCTTTTGGATGTAACTAAAATATTGAGGCGTAAACAGAATACAAATTCAGAACCCCGTTTTCTCACCTAGCAGAAAACGGGGTTCTTAGTTGGTTTAAACTGGTAAGTTTAGGGGCTTAAAAGGCAGCGCCCATCAGCCCAATTACCACGCTCAGAACGATCAAGAACAAGAAGATGCCCACGATGACCAGCAAAATTGTGCCCAGGTCCAGCTCGCGGCTGGGGCCAATCTCCTCACCGGCGATGGCCTGTTTAAGACCAAAAGCGGCCTGGCGAGCGTAATAATCGGCCGACTGCGGCTTTATTCCGGCCCAGCTCCAGCGGGCTTCGGCCAGGGGAACCAACAGCTTCAAGGCGCTGCTGGCCGCCACCAGCGGCCCAACTTCGGCGGCGGTGAGGCTTTGCCAGGAACCGATGATGTAATGGGCCTGGGCTAACAGCTCCTGCAGCGAGGCCGAGGCCGGCTGGCCTTGCATAGCGGCGGCGGCCTGAGGTGTAGTGCCCACCGGCCGAAGCTGCAGGCCGGGCAGGTCGTGCTGTATTTGGCGCATAATGGCCTGCCCTAATTGACCCTCTCCACCGTCAATCACCACCACCGCAATATCGGCCAGGCGGCGCGACTGGTCGGCCTGGGCCAGTTTGCCATCCTGCCGAATCGCCCAGCCGTGATACAGCCACACCCCCACGGCCAGCAGGGTAATCACCAGCGCATCAAGCAGTTGAGTCATAAAGTCGGTGGGCAGGTCTGCCCCCAATAGAGCGGTCAAAATGTGGTAAACAAACCAGCCGGCGCTGCCAAAAATAGCCAGTGAGGCCAGGAATACATAGAGGTAAAGGTAAATCTTGCGGGCGGTGGAGCGGCGTTCACCTACCCCCCCGTCTGTCCCTCCCCTTTGAAGGGAAGGGCTGGGGGAGGTAGGGGGGAGTACGGCCAGGCTTTGCATTTTACGCCAGGGCCACAGCCAGACCGGCCCGCCCACCAGCAGCATGGCGCTAAACACAGCCACCTGGCTGCGGTAATAATCCAGGCCAATCGAAGCCGGCGTCGTCAACAAATCAATCAGGGTATGGATCAATCCGACCAG
>CAZDMM010000570.1:0-5293 GCA_964505845.1 uncultured Caldilineaceae bacterium | reverse complement strand
GGCGCAAGTTTGGGAACGAGAAAAAAAACCCATTTTTATATTCTAATTCTAATCTATTTAAGGAATTCAGGCAACTACACCGGGGTGACCATGGAGCAGAGCGGCCAGTTCAGCCTGAAAGGGGAAAGATTGGGGTTCGTAGGTGCAAAATGGCTCTTCGGCCAGCGGGTCGCCCGTAAGAGCGTAGGCGCGTGAGCGAGAGCCGCCGCAAACCCCCACAAATTCGCACAAACCACAGCGGCCTTCAAACTTGCTGGGGTCGCGTAAATCCCGGAATAAGGGGGCCTGGCGATAAATGTCTACCAGTGATTTTTCTCGGACGTTCCCCACGCTGACCGGCATAAAGCCGCTGGGGAAAACATCTCCCCGGCGCGAGATAAAGACAAAACCATTGCCGGCATTGATATGCATCGGGGTGCGCACAATATTATCTTTGGGCTGCAGGTTGTATTCCGCCACAATTTTATCCAGGGCGGCCCGCAGTTGGTAGTAGACCGGGTGCAGCTCAAAATAGTCTTCCAGCGGCAGGCCTTTTTCATCCAAAATGGTGCGCTGTAAAACCACACGCTTGTAGTGATGGCCTTCGGTGGTTTTGGCGCTGATATATTTGGAGCAATCATACAGAAAATGCATCACGGCCTCGTACTCGGCCGGAGAGATTTCATCCTCGGCCTTGCCCCGGCCGGTCGGCACCAGGAAGAAAACGCTCCAGGTCATGGCGCCGTAATCGAGCACCAGCCGGAAGATATTGGGCAGATCATCCAGATTATAGCGGGTGACAGTGGTATTGAGCTGCAATTTCAGGCCGATGCTGCGGGCCGTTTGCCAGCCACGGGTGGTCAAATCAAAAGAGCCGGGTACCCGTCGAAAATCATCATGCCGTTCCGGGGTGGAGCCGTCAATGCTCAACGAAATGGCTTTTGCGCCATGTTCTTTAACCCGGCGCAGGTTGGCCTCGTTTAACAACGGCGTGCCGGAGGGAGAAACCGCCATGACCAGGCCCAACTCATTACCATAGCTCAACAGGTCAAACAAATCGGCCCGCTTGAAAGGGTCGCCGCCGGTAAAGATAAAAATAGGGCGAGGCCTGCCAAAGCTTTCCACCTGTTCTAGCAAGCGTTTGGCCTCTTCAAAATTTAGCGAGAGGGGGTCGTGTTCGGGGATAGCCTGGGCGCGGCAGTGGCGGCAGGCTAAATCGCAGGCATGGGTAGTTTCCCAAATAATCATGAAGGGGCGAACATTGACATCATAGGTGGGTTGGCGAATGATAGTTTGCATTACAAATTCTCCTTTGAGGGCAGACCAGCAACCCCCTCCCTGCTTTCCCCCGCTGCGGGGGAGGGGTTGGGGTGGGGGTAGTCCCCCGTCACCGATTTATTGCCACCATTGTTTAGCAAGAACAACTGCCGCATGGTTGAAATATAGATAGCCCCGTTGCCGGTGGCAGCTTCGGCTTTGAGGCGCAAGGTTGGCTCATGCAGAATTTTATTGACCAAGCGGTGAGTCATATTAGCTATCAAATCCCGTTCTCGCTCATCCAAATCCAGGCGATGGTAGAGCCACTCCAATTCACGCTGGCGCACATTCTCAATATGCCGCCGCAAATCGGTAATAGTTGAAACCACATCCAATGAGGCCAACCATTTTAAGAATTGGTCTGCTTCTTTGCGGACGATGGCTTCTACCCGCGGAATTTCCGACTCTCGCTCCCGCACGTTGTCTTCAGCCTGGCTTTGCAGGTCATCAATATCACGTAGATGAACATGAGGAATTTCGGTCACATCAGGGTCAACATCACGGGGCACGGCAATATCTATGATAAAGAGGGGGCGGTTGGGGCGCACGGACATGGCCGGTTCCAGCAATTCTCGGTTGAGGATAATGTGGGGCGCGCCGGTCGAGGTAATCACAATATCGGCGGCGGCCAGAGCTTCGGGCAACTGTTGAAAGGTGGCCGCTCGTCCGCCCCAGGCGCTGGCCAATTTTTCCGCATTTTCAAACGTCCGGTTAACCACCACTATTTGAGACACCCCTCGCCGCTGCAACGCTTTGACCGCCGTTGCGCCCATCTCACCGGCGCCAACCAACAACACTTGCCGTTCGGCCAGGTCGCCCAACAATTTAACCGCCAGGCCCGCCGCCACCGAACTGACGGAAGCAGGGTTGACGCCAATAGCCGTTTCGGTGCGGACCCGTTTACCGGCGTGAATGGCAGCCCGGAACAATGCCGAAAGCACCGTGCCGGCTGCGCCCTGCGAGAGCGCCGCCTCGAAGGCATCGGTAATTTGCCCCAAAATCTGTGGTTCACCCAGCACCATCGAGTCTAGGCCGGCCGCTACCCGGAACAGGTGTTGGACAGCTTCCTCGTCATAATACAGGTACAGATGGGGGCTAAATACATCGGGAGAAACCTCAAACACGCGGCTTAAAAAAGCCACAATAGCCTGCCGGGCGGTCTCTTGCTCTCTGACCAGGGCGTACACTTCCAGGCGATTGCAGGTGGAGAGAATAACCCCTTCTCTAACATCCTCCAGGTGGGCCTGGGGGTGGGTATGATCGAAATGGGTCAAAGCAGAGCGAAGAATAGTAGGGGTAAAAGCCAGTCTCTCCCTAACTGCCACCGGAGCGGTTTTGTGGCTGAGACCAATCAACAATAGTTTCATGATAGCTGCATTATAAATATATTAATGTTGTTTTGTAAGTGACAAATGTCGCTTTTGACAGGTGACGTTTGTCCTTTAACCTGACTATACCGGCTCAACCGGCCCCAAAATAAGGGCTTCAACTACGGCGCCGGCTTCAAAATCATCCTGACCGTGCGGCAGCACCACCAAGCCGTTGGCCCCCACCATCGAGAGCAGCCGGCCTGAACCCTGGAGGCCGGTGGTCGAGGCCATGAGCGTTCCATCGGCCCGGCGAGTCAGCACCACCCGCTGAAACTCGGTGCGGGCGGCGGTGTGGCTGACGCGGTGAGCCAGCACGGCCTGCTCACGGGGGCGATAGATGCGGCGGTGGCCGGCCATCTTGAGCAGGGCGGGCCGCACAAAAACCTCAAAGCTGACCAGGGCGCTGACCGGAAAACCGGGCATAGCAAAGCAGGGTTTGCCATCTACGGTGGCAAAAGTGACCGGTTTGCCGGGCTTGGTATTGACCCGGCCAAAATGCACCGTACCACGCGAGGCCAGGTAGGGCTTGACCAGGTCAAGCTGGCCCATCGAAACGCCGCCGGAGGTCAGCAGGGCATCGGTCTGGGCCAGGCCGCGCTCAATGGTCTCTTGCAGGCTGTTGGCTTTATCCCGCACAATACCCAAATCCAGCGGCTCGGCCCCGGCCTGCCGCACCGCGCCCATCAAGGTAAAGCGGTTGGCGTCGCGGATTTGGCCGGGCCGGAGCGGCTCGTGCGGCTCCATAATTTCGTCGCCGGTTGACATCACCGCTACGGTGGGCCGGCGATAAACCGTGACCAGGGTTTTGCCCACTGTGCCCAGCAAACCCAGCTCCGCCGGGCCGATGACGGTCCCGGCGGGCAGCACTCGCTGGCCCTGCTCAATATCCTGCCCCACCGGGCGAATATTGGCGCCGGATTGCAAATCAGCGGTCAAAATGTCAACATAGCCATCTTTCTCCTCAGTCTGCTCTACCATCACCATGGTGTCAGCGCCCGGAGGAATGGGTGCGCCGGTGGTTACACGGGCAGCCGTACCCGGCTCAACCCGCACCCCGGCCATGTAGCCGGCCATCTGGTCGCCCACAATACGGCGCCGGCCGGGGCCATCGGCGGCGATGACGGCAAAGCCATCCACACTGGCCGCTGCAAAGGGCGGCATCGGCTCATGAGCAAAGATATCCTCGGCCAGCACCAGGCCGAGAGCCTCGTGAAAAGGTAGCTGGATCGCCGGCAGGGGTTGAACTTCCCGCTCGATGATAGCGAGGGCTTCTTCGATTAAAATGATTGGATAGGGGGATTCAGGCATCAAACAACCTCAAGTTAATCAGGAAATTAACTGAAGGTAAGTATACTTATATCGGGGCAAAAGTTCAAAATTGTTTAATAGCTAAGTCTTTAAAAAAGTCAGGGTGCGTTCCCACGCTAGACAGGCGGCTTCGGGGCTGTAAGCATCAGGCCGGTTTGACTCAAAGAACCAATGCCCCACGCCGGGGTAGGTATGAAAAGTAACCTCTCGGCCCGCCTTCCTCAGAGCAGCTTCCAAGGCTTGCACCTCTTCGATGGGTTCCCACTCATCCATTTCGGCGTAGTGGCCCAGGTAAGCGGCCTGGGCCGAGGCAAAATCTGTCACACCTGTACCGTAGAAAACCACGACGGCCTTAACTTCACTGGGCCTGACCGTTGACAGCCACAGAGCATAAGCTCCCCCCAGCGAGAAACCAATTACCGCCACCGCTTGTCCCGCGACCGCCGGATGATGGCGCAGATAATCCAGCGCCCCCGTTATCCTGGCCTCGGTTTCCGCATGGTTGAGGCTGTCCCGCAGTTCCTCCGCCTTAGCGATGGTAGAGGCCGTTTGGCCGTGGTAGAGATCCGGGGCCAGGGCTACAAAACCTTCCCCCGCCAGGCGGTCACAGAACTCTTTGAAGAAGTCATTCAATCCCCACCAGGCGTGCAGCACGAGGACGCCGGGACCTGTGTTTGCTTCATGGATTGCCAAGTAATATTGGATAAAATGATTGCCAAGTTGGATTTCCTGTAATCTACCCATTTTAACCCTTTAACTGTTAATAAACCTTTTGGTTGATTCTTTACAAATAGGTTAGACATCTGAGGTCACTAGATTATAATACAGCTAATGATATTTAGCGCATAAATACACAAAGGAAGTTCTCATGAAAGTTGAGAGTATTTCTATTCAAAACTTTAAGCTATTCGACAAATACGAAATATCTTTCAAAAATAAAACTTTACAAGAAGTTAGCAATCGCTACCTAATCCTTGGAGATAATGGCACAGGTAAAACTACACTTTTACAAGCTATTGCATTACCTCTGGCCCTAGCAACCAAACAAATTCATAATGTCACTGACTTTGACTGGGTAGGGTTTGTCCCTGGCCGATTCTGGCGATGGGGACGCCCTCACATTGAGTTAGAAGTATCATTTGAAGATGATGAGATAGAAACAACACGTCAGGTAGCCAAAAGATGGTATGAAGCACATGTGCCCTGCCCCTGAAACTCGGCGGTCGTGCCCTGCTGTTCCACCGAACCCTTGGCCACTACCGGCCCGGAGGCCTCGAAACTGATGGAGCGCCGCAGGTCCAGTGCGTAATAGAGGTTGC